>NZ_JBQKJP010000003.1:0-146406 GCF_052117205.1 Candidatus Agathobaculum pullicola
GGCACGGAATTCGCCGACTATAACGCGAACGCGACCCGCGCGCAAATGGCGTATCTGTTCGCAAACGCGCTGCCGGAAAGCGAATATACGGCAATCAACGACGTTACAGCACTGCCGGACGTAAAGGAGCAGACACAGTACAGCGACGAGATTTTCCTGCTGTATAATGCGGGCATCCTGACCGGTTCGGATAAATACGGCACGTTCAAACCAAACGATACTATCATTCGCGCGGAAGCTGCGGCAATTATTAACCGAGTAGTAGATTCGAGCAAGCGCAAGGAAGTGACTCTCGAGGATGAAGATACCATAGAAATGCCGACTGGCTTGTCTCCCTTGCCGGACGGCGGCAACGTAGGCCTATCGGGTATTGTTTATCCTAAGGAAGGCGACGTTATCAATGGTGTTAAGGTAGAGCGCGATGAAGAGACCGGTGTTCTTGGTTTAGGTGGTAATGGTAAAGGTGGTATTTATCTTGGCCTTGTTTACCCGACCAACGGTGTAAAGATAGAGCTTGGTGATGTGGCTGACGACTTCTATGATAATATGGGTGGCCAATACACTCAGAAAGGTGATTATATCTTCTGGGACGCAGAATGGGCTATGATTCAGGGCGCAGGTATGGGAAAGGTTGAAAAGATAGCCAATCCAACAGAGGGTATGGTAGCAGACATCCATGGCAATCTTACCACTGGTGTTTGGACAGACAATAATGTGTTCTTTGAGTATCATGATGGATACTGGCAGTTCGTCAAGTAAAGGTAATACTATCCCTTTAGACTACAAAGTTAAACTAGAGAGGTGTGATGTTTAGGCATTACACCTCCTCTTAATATAAGGAGGAAATTTTAAGAATGACAATTACACCACGAGGTCATCCCAACTCAACTCTAACTGAGATTAGTTTCAAAAGGAGGTAGACAGATGCAACGAAGAAGCAGAATATCAAGGGTATTTAGTTTGGTTCTAGGTCAATTGCGAAAGGAAAAGGGATAGGTGATCTCGAATGTGAGAAAACCTATCCCTTTGTCTTTGATTATGCCTTTTTAGTTTGAAAGTTTGACGAAACCTGTTTGACCGCTGCCTAGAAACATATTGATTTAGTTTTGTTTTCCTGTCTCAGGCTGGTTTTAGCGGGCTTTTTTATGTGGAGCGGATGATGGGAGTCGAACCTGCGCTGAGGGTGCAGAATATCAGGCGTTTTCGGTATCTGTGTCGCATTTTGTGTTGCATAACTCCCCCAAATAGCGGTCGATCTGGTCGCCTAAGGCCTTGTGATAGTCCGAAAAAGTATGCAGATAAACGGTTTGCAGCACAGCATTCGTTGACCAGCCGCCGTGCTCCATGGCGTATTTGCCCGGTACGGCCAGCTGCAACATGACCGAGGCGTTCGGATGTCGCAAGTTGTGAAAGCGCATGTGCGGCAACCCGGTCGCGGCGATTGCGGCGACAAAGCGGTTGTAGATCACCGCGCCGCTTTCCTTGATGATCGGTTCGTCCGGTTTGCCCTTGCCGATCAGCTGCCGCTTTTCGCGGGCAGCGTGACGCGCAGCCGAAGGTCGGGCGCAAACATGGTGCACGCGGCTGAAATCAGGCCGTAGGCGTTGGACACGCTTTACCGCCTCACGGTTGATTGCTTTGTACGGCCGCTGAATCCAGTGCGGCGAGCAACAGCTTTTGCAGTGCTTGAAAGCGGTTCTTGGAAATCAACCGATAGGCGTGTACAGTCGTGGGGGAGAGCACATGCTCCTTGGAGTCGATGGCCTGCGCAAGCGTCAGATCCGCAGCATTGCCGCCTTTGTGTTTGTGGGTGAGAGATTCACTGGCCAGAAACTTCGCTGTGCGCTTGTTCGGATCGGTAAAGGATTTGTATTGCCGCTTGCTGGCGGTATCTTTGCCGGTATAGACCAGTACGCGGTAGTTGTCTGATGGTAACTTCTTTGCAGTTGCCATTGCAAAAACCCTAAAAAGAACATTTGCTCTGCTTGAGAGGATCTAAAAATGCAGACCACAACAAAACGGCGTTTGGTTGTGGTCTGCGGGTTCCCTATGTCAGCCGCCAGCGCAATTTTTGCATGGCGTCAGACCACGGGCTTGCGCCTGCTCCAGCGTAGCCTCTGTTGCATTCTTCCCGGCACAGCTGGCGGAGTAATGATACCGCTTGCCGGTGGGCGTGACATAAACCATCCGTCCGGTGGTTTGCGCTGTGGCAGCAGCCGCGGCTTCTTCGGCGGCCTGCTGCTCGGCTGCTGCCTGTGCGGCGGCGGCTTGTTCGGCAGCTTTGCGCTCGGCCTCGGCTTGTGCCGCTGCTGCTTCCTCTGCGGCCTTGCGTTCCGCTTCAGCCTTGGCGGCGGCCTCTGCGGCCGGGTCGGTGACGCTCATCTTGAGTTCTGGAGCCTGCGCGGTGTCCGTCTGGCAGGTGATGACCACGTCTCCAGCAGACATGGGGGTAATCAGACAAGTGATTTTGCCGTTTTCCATCGAGGTCACATCGACGGTAGCAACAGCCGGATTCGAACTTTCACAGGTGATGCTGTCAGTGGATGCGTCCGCAGGCTCGTACTTGTATGATATGCTGGTCGCTTCGGGTACTTCCAACTGAGTGGACACCAGTCCGTTCAGCGAGATTTTGTTGACCGGGTCGGGCGTCAATGCACCGGCAGCCGCCAGCAAGACAAAGGCCACTGAGACGACAATCTGCCATCGCCGTCGGAATGGGTTGGTAACGGTTTGGCCGGTTTTGGCTTCGATCATGCGCGCTCGCTTTTGCAGTACGACGCAGCCGATTGCAGTAAAGATGAAACCGCCGATGACCGAGGCAATCGAAAGGAACAGGCCGAGCGCCACCAGAAGGATGCCAAGCACCTTGAGCAGCGTATAAGCGCCTTTTGGTTTGTTGGGCTGCGGTTGCGGTGCAGGTAGCGGTGTCTGCGAAGAGGGTGGCTCTTTGCCGCCACCCGATCCTGTTCCGCCGATTTTGCTGGTTTTCACATAGCTGATTCCTGTGCCGGGAATGCCGACGGATTTGGTAACGCGGCCGGAGCTGTTGACGGAAACGCGCGCGCCCTTTACGCCAGCAGAGATGCCGATGCTCTTTTTGCCAAGGTTGACACGAACACCCGGTGCGATTTTGAAGCTCTTGCGAAATCGGAAGCCCATCCATATCCCCCCATTTTATAAATCCAGTGTTTAACAAATTATATCATATATGAAAAAATTATACAACATAATAAAACAAATGTTCGTGCGAGGAGCTGAAAATATAGACCACAACAAAAGCGGTGTTTGGTTGTGGTCTGTGGGGTTCTTTAGTAGCCTGCGGCCGTGACACCGTATTCGGCTTGCTCCTGCGTAAAGCCATCGTACATAAGCTGGTCGATCAATTCTTGACGTGAAAACGACATCACTTCCAGATAGCTTTGAGCGGATTTAGCGGCTTGCTCGTTCCAGTCTGCATCACAGCTATCTGCCGCAAATGTTGCGTCCTCAGTGGTGTAACCGTCGTATTTTAGTTGTTCTATCAAGCTGCTGTGAGAAAATGGCATGATAGACAGATAGCTTTTTGCTGATTCCAGCGCATTTTGCTGGCCCATGGTCAGGGGGACAGTCGGTTCTATTGCAGCCGGAGGGGTTTCCTCAACGACTGGCTCGGCGGTTTCAGAGGAATCGCTGGTAGCGGCCTGCGTGTTACCAGCTGACGGCTGATCGGCATTTCCGCATGCCACTAGGCCACAGAGCATAGCCACGCATAGTAAGCACAAAAAGAGTCGTTTCATGCTGTTTCCCCCTAAATGATGCACAATTTGCACACTAATATTTTGTGATAAATTATAATATATTGGATTTCCCTTGGACAAACGCAGGCACACGCCGCCGCGCTTCTGCAGAAAGATGCTCCAAGGTAGCATCCGGTTTCCACGCCGCTTCGCTCACTGCTCGTTCAGTGGGCGATTTTTTGTCCTTCAAGCAGCTTGTCAGCAGACTACAACCTCGTCCGATATTCGGTGACAAAACAATATTCGGGTTATTCGTAGACTTTTGCAAAGGTAGCGGCACTATCTGCTGCTTGTATTATATCAAATTCACTCCCGGAGGACAATATTCAATATGGCTTCCGTATACGAGAAGGCATATACATAAGCAAGTTTACTTAACGGGAACTGCGCGGTCACACGCGGCATCTTGACCTGCGTCGACACAGGCAAGCGCGTCGCATCGGTAAAGTGCGGAGAGCGCTCCGCTGCTGTCACGATTGCGACAAGGGGGCGCGAATGGGCCTGGCTGCGCCAGACGCTGGAAAGCATCGTATCACAGCGCTAACCGAGATGGAGCGGCTGTTCAGCGATCGCGCCAGATGGATTTTTCGCCTGATTTGATACGGTACCACATACCGGATATCGATGATATGTATTCCTTCGACCATTATATCGGCATCGACCTACAGGAGCTGTTGTGAGCAAGCCGGAGCATTAAAAACGCGCCTGCAAAACAGGCGCGTTTGGAAAAGCAAGTTGGTAAACCTGCGGGCGTTTCTGCTGTCAGCTGCCGCTGCCCGACGCCTCGATCGGCTCCATGACGGAAGCGAACAGAGAGGTGAGCTTGGCCATGCCCTCGGCGGCGGGCTGCTGCGCAGCACGCGCAAAAATATCGTATTTGGCCGTTTGGTCGGTGGAGCGCGTGTTTTCGCGCGAGGTGGTCACCTTACCGGTCACGCTGGAACTGAAGCCCCATGCGGAGAACTTTGCGGTGGTGTCCAGTGAGGAAGAACTGGAGTTGGTGTCGGTTTTGACATCCGTGATTTCCATGGTGAACTGCACCGTGGCCTCGTCCATCGTGAACGCCGGAACGGGCACAAGGGACAGCAGCGGCGCTTCAATTTCCAGTTCAATGCTCTTGGTGTCGCCTGTTGGGGTGACGATTTGGCGCGGCAGTTTGAATTTCACGCTGTTAATGCCGTTGTCCGGATTACCGTCTTTGAACGCCAGTTCAAACAGATAATCCAGATACACGCGGCAGAGTTCGGATTGACCTTGCGCGACCGCAATGATCGGCCCGCAGATCAACTGGCTGATGGGCAGGGATGCAAAGCTTTTTCCGGGGTTGTCACTCATGGATTCAATGCCTCCTTTTGATTACAGCAGCTTGTTCAGTTCTGTATTGACGCGTGCGGTACCTTCGGGCGGTTCTCCGCAGCGGAAACACAGCTCCAGTTCGGTGCGCGGCGCAGCGCTGGCTGCGCCGTCCGACGTGGATGGGGTCAAGTCGAGCAGCACTTTTTCGTCCGTGTCCACTGACGCGGCGCCGCTCAGCTTGATGCGCACGTCACGCAGCCCCATGGCGTTGTGATGCGCCATCGTCACCAGCGGCACTGCGACACGCGCAGGCGCACCGCTGCCATCGACCGGCGGAATCAGAATGTCGGCGGTATTCGGTGTATAGGCCCCTAAGCCGTTCTCCGCGCTGTCGGTTTTCTCAAAATAAGTAAAGTAGTTTGCAATGGCGTGAGCGGCCACAGCGCGCTGTGCCTCGGAAATTGCCTGTCCGGTTGCGGTGATCAGTCGGCTCAGTTCAATTTGCATTTGTTTTCACCACCTTGTCCGAGCGTACAGATGCGTTCCTGCGGAATATTGTACTTTTCCGCGAGCGGCGGCAGTTCGCAGCCGACCTCGATGATCTGGTGGCGGTCGGCATTGCGGATGGGCGCCCATACTGCATAGCGTCCGACTACGGTATCCACGCCGTCGATCTCCGCATGGCGGTTTTCGCCCAGATCGGTGATGAACAGCTTACCTTGCATCAGTTCGTCCCATTGTGACATGGTTATAAACCTCCTTATCGGTAAAATCTGATCCAGCGATATAGGGTATTGGGAATCTTATTCCTCTCTTGTTCGTATGGCAGATAATTTTTGATTTCACGATATAGCGTGGCTTCGCTTCGCAGTGCCTCATCGGCTTGGGGCACGGTCGTACGCTTGGATTGTGCACGGATGGTGGAAACCGGACGCACAATGACAGGACCGCGACGGCCGGCGGCAGACTGGGGCGGAAGTGGCTGCTGCGCCGTGCCTGCCATGCTTGCTGCATAGCGTTTGATTTGGTTCAATGAATACCGAAACCGCACCCATGCGCTGACCAGATCCGCCATGGAAACCGAAGAATAGATCGCCATTTCTGCACTGCCGCGTGTTGCGCGATCCAGACGGATGATTTTATGGAACGTATCAGCCTGCGCGGATTGCGAAAATGGTGTGACATTGATTGTGCCCATGCCGTCATGGTCGCAGATATAGCCGCCGCGCGTATTGTTCCAGATGCGAGGGCTAAACTCCATGCGCACGGCATTCGAGGAACCGACGCTGTTAAACGCCATTGTGCATGGTGTTTCCCCTGCCAGCATGATGCGAAAATAGACATAAGATGCACCGGCTAAACCGTGATCATGATCAACGCCGTCTGCTCGCAGAACGCCATTGCGCAATGCGGTAAGCAATGTGTTGCAAGGCGCGCCCTGTACAAAGCCGGTTATGTTCTGGGGAAGGGGACAGTTTTGTGCACCGCCGTGGCCCGCTTTTTTCAGAAGCTCGGGGAGCAAACCGGGGTTAGATCTTTGTCCCTTGATCCACTGTTTCCCAAGTTCGGGATATTCCTCAAGCGGCATTGCGTTTCGCCTCCTTTGCTTCACTGTATGCGGGACAGGCGGTGGATATGCCCTGCGGCAAGCGGACAGCAAGGAACAGCACTTGAAGAAACGGGTTTTGGCAGATATTCGGAAAATCATTCAAACGGAGAACGGAGGGGCAATGAAACGACGAAAAACCATTCGCGCGGGGCGTTTGGTGTGGGACATCGCGTACACGGTGCCGCGGCCGAACGCGACGCCGCAGGAGCTGGCACGCGAGCCGTTCTGTCGGGACTGTGCCCGGCGCGGTCTGCGGGTTTACGCCACCGACGTTGACCATGTCGTGCCGCACGACGGTGACTGGTCGAAATTCGTAGACCCGGAAAACATGCAAAGCCTGTGTCACTCATGCCACAGCGCCAAAACTATCGCGGAAAGCCGGGCAAAAGCAGCGCGCCGGAAGCGCTGACCGGCTGGACGCTCGGACAGGCACGGCGCGGGCAGGATGCGCGCGGCTTTGGCGGGAAATCCGTGGATTTCCCGAACCTCCCCCCACCTCAAGAAAGTTTCGGGGCGGTCGACAGATGACTCCAAGGCAACAATCGCGTGGGATTTTTCCCCACGACAAGAATGTTTTAGTTTAATAAAGTGAGATTTCAAAGTTAAAGGAGGTGTAGAAAGTGGCTGGACCGAGGCAACCCACGGAGTTGGTGGTGTTGAAAGGGCGTAAGCATCTGACCAAAGCCGAAATTACCCAGCGCCGCAATAGTGAGCCCAAAACCGACAAGGTCAAGCAAGTGCGTGTGCCGGTCTGGCTGCCTGAGCATCTGCGCGACGAGTTTGCAAAGCTCGGACACGAGCGGAACGAGGTCGGCCTGCTGTCCAAGCTGGATTTCGACATCCTGGCGCGCTACCTGATGAGCCGGGACGCTTGGGTCGCGGCGCACCTCAAGGCGCGCGATGCGCTGGACATGGACGACGCCAAGGAAGCTGGTGCTTGGTCACGGGTCGCCCGTACCTACTTTGACCAGTGCCAGCAGTGCGCCAACAGCATGGGCTTGACGATTTCCAGCCGCTGGCGTCTGGTCGTACCCAAACCGCCGGAAGACCCGGCAGGGGACGACCTGATGACCCAGATGCTGCGCGAGCGGGCGGAAAGGCGGCGTAAAGCATGAAGCAAATCATGTGCAGCTTGTTCTGTCCGATGCTCAACAAGTTTGGCGTGTGCGAAAGTACCATGCGCCGCGTCGAGCGGGTGCAGGAGTGTCCGCATAACCGGCTGCGTCAGGTGTTCGAATTGAAAACTGAGCGCCAGAGCAGGGGAGAGGATAAGCCTGTTTGACGCCGAGAAGGCATCGTTTGTCTGTGATTATATCAAATACCTGACCTGCTCGAGCGGCGCGCCGTTTCGTCTGATGGACTGGCAGCGCGACGCGGTCACTGAGTTCTACGGCCAGATGGTACATCCGGCGGTATCAGTATCTGTACCTCGAAATTGCCAAGAAAAACGGCAAACGGGGTGCGCGCCATGACCTGTGATGAAACCGACATGTCCGAGAGCGTGTACGGCGGTGTGCAAGCATATTGGGCGAGCGAGGCCGCGACAGTCAACGCCAGCTAGCCCAAGTTTTACGAGACCAAGATCGACCTCGAGAAGCTGATGGCGTTCATCTACATCACGGACGAGGCACTCGGGGACATGCCGTTCATGTCCGGCCTGCTCAATAACGCGATGGCGACCGCAGCAAACCGCCTGCTGGAGGGTCGCTGGCGGCGCAAAAGGGCGTGAAGGTGGAACTGCTGGGCGCGAAACGACGCCGGGACCGGCGAGCCGATGCAAAAGCTTATCTACAACGGAGAGGAGATCATATAGGGGGTATCCATACCACCTATATGTGGCAGGTGATACCCGCCGATACCCTTGGATGCCGCCCAAGGCGGCTGGATCGGGGGTATTAAAAACCCGCGGACATGTCGCGGATTTTGATGAAAACGGCAGGGACGTTTTCCGAGAGGTGCGAAATGGCAAACGAGTACGACGATATGCTGAAAAGCCTGCCGACAGCCTATCGGCGCGACGCATGGGTGATGGCGCTGCTGGGCACGGGTGACGGCCTGACCTTCACGCGCGCGGCAGCGGCGGATGCGGAGGGCGTGGAGAGGTTGGACTTGATGTTGCAAGCACCCAGCTGGCATAGACGGACGGCAAGGTGTATAGCCCGGAGAGCGGCGTCACCTATCACGCATGGTGGACAGAGAGTGGCACGAGCCTCGGTACTTATATCGCGGGCAGATCGTGCAAGACCTGTCCGGGCACGGCGTTTTTCGGCGGCAACACGCGCGCCAGCTATGACAAATGTCTCAAGCCGCTGCTGACGGCGGCGATGAACGGAAGCTATCAGGAGGAGGACGATGAAGTGATAGAGCAGAAAACCGTGCTGGTGGACGGCAAGGAGTACACCTGTGAGTGTATCGAAAAGGATGGACATAACTTTGTGAAGATGCGTTCGCTTTCGCAGGCGGGGTATGACGTTGTATTCGATGCGGCGCGCCAGCTGCCTGCCATGACCGCGCCGCAGTGCCGCGCGTTTGTGCCGGATGGGGACGAGGCCGTGCAGGACGCGATTGACACGCTGCATGAGACCTGCGGGCTGGAGGAACAGACGATCAAATATCTGCTGCGGTATCAGTACGGCGACGATCTGGTGCGGAAGCTGGCCGCCGCCGTAAAATAACGGCGTTCAATTTGCACACGGAAAAGCCCGAGGCTTATGCCTCGGGCTGTGTCCACTCCTGATGCCGCAACACGCCTGATATCGTGTTGCATCATGCGGTTTTTCATTGTATTTTTGCGGTTCATGGTTGCAACACCACGGTATGCGCGAAACCGCTAAACCTCGCACCATATCTGGAGAAAATGAAAAACCCCCGAATTTTCGGGGGTTTTAGTTTGGAGCGGATGATGGGAGTCGAACCCACCTATGCAGCTTGGGAAGCTGCCGTTCTACCGATGAACTACACCCGCAAAGAGTATGTTTATTATACTGAAATAGCAGCGATTTGTCAAGAATAAGTGATTGTAAACTCTTATACTTAATTAAGTTGACAATAGGGAGGGCGTATGGTATACTCGTACCGAAAAACGGAAAAGGAGCATTTTTATGGAGCAGAATCAAAGACTCAATACCCGAATGTTGGTGCTCAGCGCATTGTTTACTGCGCTGGTAGCGGTCGGTGCGTTTATCCGTATACCAATCCCTCTATGGCCGTTCACGCTGCAAACCTTGTTTACAACTATGGCCGGTTTGCTGCTGGGACCGCGCTATGGCACATTGTCATGCACTGCTTATATGGTGCTGGGACTGGCAGGATTGCCAATCTTTACGGGCGGCGGCGGACCGCAGTATATTTTCCAGCCGACCTTTGGCTGTATCGTTGGCTTTGCGCTCGGGGCGCTGGTGGCAGGCCTGATTGTGCAGTGTGCGTCCAAACGGAACTTCGGTACTTATGTGGTTGCCGCACTGGTCAACATCGTGGTCGTATATGTGATTGGTATGGTGTGGTTCTGGGGCGTCAAGGCATTTTACCTCAACGACCCTATCGGCATGTGGACTCTATTTGTCACCTGTTTTGTGCCAACCATTGGTGTAGATATCGCAAAGGCCCTCGCGGCATCCGCGCTGGCGGCGCGCTTGGTTCCTGTGGTAGGGACCTATCGCGTACCGGCGGGAGCAAGTCATTAGTGGGCGATTCCAATAGAGAAGTCATTACATTCGCAAAAGCGCCGTCCCAACTGGACATAATCCAGTGGAACGGCGCTTTTTGGGAGTCTATGTGATATTATTGTGCTCCGAACTAAAACAGAGATTGCTTACGAGTTGATCGATTCGACGATCACATCTGCAAGAGCCTCCAGCTCGCTGGCCTTGTCGGGCAGCAATGCGGAAGCCATAGACAGACGCTCGTTGAGTACGGTCATATTCTTAAGCTCTTCGTCGATGAACTTCTGCATCAGATCGCCAGATTTAACCGCCCACGATCCGTTCTCAATGATGGCAAAGGTGCGGTTCTGCAGGTTGAGTGCCTTCATATCCATCAGGTAATTGTGCATAACCGGATAGATACCCAGGTTATATGTGACAGATGCCAGTACAACATGGCTCAGGCGGAAAGTTTCGGAAATGAGGTAGGAAACATGGGTGTTGGAAACATCGTACAGCCAAACATTGGTGACACCCTTATCGCACAGACGGCTGGCCAGTGCCTGCGCTGCGGACTCTGTGTTGCCGTACATCGAGGCGTATACGATCATAACGCCCTTTTCTTCCGGCTCATAGCGGCTCCAGTGGTCGTACTTATCGATGAAGTAACCCAAATCCTTGCGCCAGACCGGACCATGCAGCGGGCAGATAAACTTGATCTGGTCCAGAATGCCGGCAGCCTTGCCGAGCAACAACTGCACGTGAGGGCCATATTTGCCAACGATGTTGGTCAGATAACGGCGAGCATCATCAATCCAGTCACGGTCGAAGTTGACTTCGTCCGCGAACAGCTTGCCGTCCAGTGCGCCGAACGAACCGAATGCGTCAGCCGAGAACAGTACGCCATTGGTGGTATCAAAGGTAACCATAGCTTCAGGCCAGTGTACCATGGGCGCAGCAACAAAGGTTACCACATGCTTGCCGAAGCTCTGGGTATCGCCTTCCTTGACCTCGATTAATTCATGACCGTCGATGTCAAAGCCAAACTGGCGCATGAGCATGAATGCCTTTTCGGTGGAAATCACCTTGACGGACGGATAACGAATCAAAACCTCTTCAATGGAAGCGCCGTGGTCAGGTTCCATGTGGTTGATGACCAGATAATCCAGAGAACGGCCGTCCAGCAGATGCTCGACGTTCTCCAGCAGCTGGCGGCAGGCCGACCAGTCGACGGTATCAAACAGAACGGTCTGTTCATCGAGCAGCAGATACGCGTTGTAAGACACGCCGCGCGGGATGGGGTGGATATTTTCAAACAGAGCAAGACGATGGTCGTTCGCGCCGACCCAATAGAGATCGTCCGTTACATTGCGTACGCAGTACATATATTCTCCTCCTTATTTTCCGGTCAGCCTTCAATAAACATCTCTTTGCCTTCGCCGCATTCCGGGCAAATCCAATCCTCAGGCAGCTTTTCAAACAGCGTGCCGGGAGCGATTTCGGCATCCTCGTCACCCACCTCGGGGACATATTCGTAGCCGCAGCCGCCGCAGACATAGCGCTTGCCGATCGGCTCGGGCTTGGGCACGGGCGGGCGCTTCATCTTAATCATGGGCGGTGCAGGCTGCTTTTCGCCCGTATCGAGCGCAGCGGTCAACAGCGGCAGGATTTCATTGACATCGCCCACAATGCCGTAGTCGCAATTCTTAAAGATAGGCGCATTGCCGTTCTTATTGATAGCCACGATGGTAGAGGCGTCCTTGATGCCCTTGAGGTGCTGAATCGCGCCCGAAATGCCGCAGGCGATGTACAGGTTGCCCTTGAACTTCTGACCGGACATACCGACATAGCGGTCAAGCGGCACATATTTGAGCGTTTCTGCCACCGGACGAGAGGAACCGACCGCAGCGCCGGCAGCGCGTGCCAAATCCTCAATCAGCTGCATATTTTCCTTGCTGCCGATACCCTGACCAGCGGAAACCACACGCTCGGCCTGCGTAATCGGGGTGTCAATCGGGATGCCGACCGTAAAGTCGTGGCCGTCCTTCTGCAGTGCCGCAACCAGTGCTGCGACCTTCTCTTCCGAAGAGCCTTCCTTAAGAATGTTGCGCTTGCGCACGCCGGTTACCGGTGCGGGCTTCTTCGGACGGCTGGACGAACCGCCTTCGCTCTTGGGCGGCTTGCCCAAGATATTTGCGGAGATAACGACGCGCTGAATTTCATTGGTGCCCTCATAGATCGTGGTGATCTTGGCATCGCGGTACATGCGCTCTACATCCATGCCCTTGAGGAAGCCTGTGCCGCCGAAGATCTGCAGTGCATCGTTGGTTACTTCAAGCGAAATATCGGATGCGTACATCTTGGCCATGGCAGCTTCCGTGGCGTACGGCTCGTGCGCTTCCTTCAGCTCGGCTGCGGAGTAGACCAGCATGCGAGCGCAGCGCAGCTTGGTCGCCATGTCCGCGATTTTGAACGAAAGAGCCTGCTGGAAGCCGATCGGCTTGCCGAACTGAACGCGTTCCTTTGCGTAGTCGACCGCCGCTTCGTATGCGCCCTGCGCAATACCGAGTGCCTGTGATGCAATGCCGATGCGTCCGCCGTCCAGCGTTGCCATGGCGATTTTGAAGCCCTGGCCTTCCTTGCCAAGCAGGTTTTCCTTGGGAACCTTGACATCATTGAAGATGAGTTCCGCGGTGGACGAGGAGCGGATGCCCATTTTGTCATAATGGTCGCCGAAAGTGAAGCCTTCCCAGCCCTTTTCAACGATGAACGCAGAGATGCCGCGGGTGCCGATATCCGGCGTGGTAACCGCGAATACAACATAAGTATCCGCCTTGGGGGCGTTGGTGATGAAAATCTTGCCGCCGTTGAGCAGATAATAGTCGCCCTTGTCAATGGCAGTGGTTTCGGTGCCACCCGCGTCCGAGCCGGCATTGGGTTCGGTCAGGCCGAAAGCGCCGATTTTCTCGCCCTTTGCCAGCGGGACGAGGTATTTCTGCTTCTGCTCTTCCGTGCCGAATGCGAAAATCGGCCAGGAACCGAGCGATACATGGGCGGACAGGATAACGCCCGTGCCGCCGTCTACGCGCGAAAGCTCTTCTACCGCAATCGCGTAGCTCAGCACATCCAGACCGGCGCCGCCGTACTCCTTGGGGTAGGGCAGTCCCATAAAACCAAGCTCGCCCATTTTCTTGACAGCTTCCGCCGGGAATTCATTTTCTTTGTCCATGAGGAAAGCCTGTGGCTTTACCTCGGTTTCCGCAAAGGCGCGGATTTCAGCGCGCAGTTTCTCATGCGCGTCGGTAGTTCGGAACAACATGGGGAAACCTCCTTAATCAGCATTGCTTCTAAATAATATGTATTATCCTTAACTGACAACAAAAGGATACCATAAAGGTATTGTTTTAGTCAAGTGCAATTTACACAAAATTCCCAATAGAAATTTATATATAAATAAATATTCGTGCAAAGTGCACAAATAAAACTGACGTGATTCGACTAAATAGTCAAAAGCATCGGCTGGAATAGGTAAAATCAAATGGAGAGGGTAGCGGATATCACGGACTGAAAGCGGCCTTGGGATTCTAACATTCATCTTGGGGATATGCAGGCAAGAATGAATGGCGAGATATATCCTGATGGCAGGCATAAAATGGGCAATAACATAGGAATTTTGTGATTCTTTTATCATGTATTGTAAAAGGCATGCTTTGTCGTTCTTTTCTTTTTCCGGGCGCTATGTTATACTTTATCATAATAGATATGGACTGGATTGAGAGGGATTCCTATGACAAAACAACCGCAGCGAAAAAAAGCATGTGCGGAATTGAATCAGGAAAAGCGTTATCGCACGCGCCGTCGTCTGACCATTCGCGGCGTTCTTTCGTTTTTTATTGTGCTGACGTTCGTGCGCGCGGCTTTCATGCACCGGTATGAAAATATGTTTGTCTGTGTGCTGTCGCTGGCACTGTTCTGCGTACCGATGCTGATTGAGCGCAGCCTGGACATTGATATTCCGCCGCTGATGGAAGCGATTATTTATTGCTTCATTTTTGCCGCGGAAATTCTCGGGGAAATCAACTCGTTTTACACGATTATTCCCGGATGGGATACTATGCTGCACACCATTAACGGTTTTCTGGTTGCAGCAGTCGGTTTTTCGCTGGTGGATTTGTTTAATCGCAGCGAACGGTTTTCTTTCAAGCTCTCGCCGCTGTTTTTGGCAATCGTGGCGTTTTGCTTTTCGATGACAGTCGGCGTTTTATGGGAATTTTTCGAGTTTGGCGCGGATCAGATGCTGGGAACCGACATGCAGAAGGATTTTATTGTGCGCAACATCAATTCGGTTTCGCTCAATCCGGACGGACTGAATACCGTGGTGCATGTGCCGATTGAGAGTCTGGTCGTCAACGGGGAGGACTGGATGCAGTTTCCGGGCGGCTATCTGGACATTGGCCTTATCGACACGATGAAGGACTTGCAGGTCAATTTCATTGGCGCGGTAGCGTTTTCAATTATTGGATATTTTTATGTAAAAACACGAGGCAAAGGCAAGCTCGCCGCGTCGCTGATTCCGATTGTGCTTGACCCGCAGAATAACGAACCGGAAGAAAAAGGATTGAAGAAAAAGGCTCCGGACAGGGAACCAAACGCGGACCAGTCCCGTCCAATCAATCAGAACGACGAAAAGGAGTAGTTTTCTGATGAAAAAGCAAGTGACCGCGGCGTCTCTCGCCGCTCTGGTGGCGATTTCCGCGCTGCCGATTTCTGCGTGTGCGGCCGCTATGGGAGACATGGCGCAGGTAAAAACGCCGGTGCTTAACACGACCGACCACATGCAGTATATGAACGGCTATGCGGACGGTACGTTCCGTCCGGACGCACCGATTACCCGCGCGGAGGCCTGCAAGCTGATTTCCTCTCTGCTGGCTGAGCCCTCCGGCGGCGGGGATTACCTGTTCACCGATGTGCCGCAGAACGCGTGGTATGCTGCGGCAGTTGGAGAGATGACTGGCTATTCGCTCGTTGGCGGTTATGCGGACGGCACATTCCGCCCGGACGCAAACATTACGCGCGCTGAGTTTGTCACCATCCTGTCCCGCATCCCGCACGATGATATTGGCACCGAGGGCAGTTTCTCGGATGTGCCCAAGACCCACTGGGCGTATGAAGCGGTGCAGACCGCGCTGGCACAGGGCTGGGTTGCGGGCGACCCGTCCGGCCTGTTCCGTCCGGATGATTCGATTACCCGCGCGGAGGCTGTGACCGTACTCAATCGGATTTTAGGCCGTATGGGCGACGCAGTGATGGCGTCGACCGGCGAGGGTATCCGCGTGATGCCGGACGTGCCGGACACGCATTGGGCGTATCTGGCGATGCTGGAGGCAACGACCGACCACGAATATGAGCTGACCGATAGCGTAGAGCACTGGACTTCGTATGATAAGGAGACCACCACACTGGCGGAAGGCTGGCATAATATTAACGGCTTGCTGTTTCATGTCAACGGTGCGCAGCAGTTCGATTACAATACCACGGTGGACGGTCTGGAGCTGGATCGCAATGGTCGTTACACGACCGGCTCGGAGGAGCTGGACAAGCTGCTGACGCAGGCGGTCGCGGGTGTGGTCAATGACAAGATGACGCAGATGGAGAAGCTGCGCGCGGTATATGACTACGCCAAGAAAACCTTCGGTTATCTGGGTATCGGCACGGTCGACACCACGGTGGACGGCTGGGAGATTGAGCAGGCGATCAATATGCTGACCGATAAGCGCGGCAATTGCTATTCGTGGTCGAGTGTGTTCACATACCTTGCCCGTCAGGTAGGATTCGATGCCAAGGCCGTCGTCGGTACGGGCGTGTCCCCCAAGGGCAGCGAGTCCGTGCACGCGTGGACGGAAATCACAATTGACGGCGTAGCTTACACCTTCGATCCGCAGATTGAAAGCGTGTATGCGGCGCGTTACGGCGAAAACTATGATCTGTTCATGAAGCAGTACGGCCAAGCCGAATGGGGCTACAAGAAGGCGGAGGAGCCGGAGCAGCCTGCTGAGCCGGAAACGCCGCAAGCGGACGCTTCTCTGGTGGCGCTGATGGATAAGATTTACGGCGACAGAAAGGACATCATGGTTGGCCAGACCGTGCTGTATAACGGCATGGGTGCGGATGGCACGACGCAGCCGCTGACCTGGTATCTCGGTACGGAGGATGTGCAGTTTGAGGCCGGTCTTGCGTCCGAGGCCATGATTTCTTCGCAGGCACATTCGATTGTCCTGCTGCGGATGCCGGAAGGCGCGGATATGGAAGCGGCCAAGGCGAAAATCGCGGAGAGCATCGACCCGTTCAAGTGGATTTGTGTCGGTGTCAATCCGGATAAGGTACGCGTGGAGAGCAACGGCGATCTTATTTGCGTTGTGCTCGATGACCAGAACGGCGATTACTACGCAGAAAATTTCCTGTCCTTCGCAGTAGCAGAATAAACTAGATAAAATGACAAACAAAAGGCGCGCAGCCGATCGGCTGCGCGCCTTTTTGTGCCCCTAAGCGGAAATTAACCCTCGCGGTTATCTTCTTTGATTTCGCCGCGACGGAATGCCGCGAGCAGTTCTTTCAGATCGTCTATGGTCTGCTGAAGCGCATGGCCAATATCGGTTTCCCGGATGCGGATGCGGTTTTCCGAACGGTCGAACGCCATTGAGGTAGACAGGATATCCTTGTTGTCGCGGATGGCGGTTTCTTTGCCGGGGAACGGCTCGTGCGCGGTGATGTGAATACCCCACGAGTCGAATACCAGTGTGTAGCCCGCGATGCCGGTGGTCGGCTGGTAGGCGCGGCAGAAGCCGCCATCGATTACAATTAAACGGCCGCCCGCCTTGATGGGGCTTTCGCCGTCTTTGGTCTTTACCGGTACATGGCCGTTGACAATATGGCAGTGGTCGCCCTCCAGACCGAACTCCTGCAGGATGCGCACGCAGGCAGCGTCCTCATTGTAGAAGGAGTAGTAGGGGTTTTTCGGCTCGGCCCACGTGGATTTATCCTCGATCAGGCGGCGTTCAAAGGTGGCAATGTGGTCGCGCCCAAAGGATGGCGAGTGGCGGCCGCACCAGAGAAACCACAGGAAATCCTTGCCGAACTGCCGCTCTTTCGTGCCCTCGCGCGCATAGTAGCCTTCGCGTGCGACGGTTTCGCACCAGTCCATCAGTGCTTTGCCGGAAAGCTGCTGCCCCCCAAAGGAGAACTGCAGGAATTCGCCCTTATCGTCCATCGGGATGCAGCCATGGAACAGCAAATTGCCGTTGAAGCACTTGTACAGCCCGCCTTTGGAATAGAGAAAACCAATATGCCGCTGTAATTTTTCGCTGCGCAGGAAAGCATTTTTTAGCTGTGCCATCAGGGCGTGCTCTTCAGGGGTCAAGCGGTAGGGGTCAGCCGGATCAATGGTCGGGAAGTCACAGTCGCGCAGTTGGTATTCGCCGGTTGGCAGGGTGACCGTCCCCTTTTTAAAGTCGATTTTATCGAGCAGCAGACGGTCATCCATGTGGAAGGAGGGGTTGCGCCGGATGGTCTGCCCTTCGAGCTTAAACTGGATGACGGCAATCGCTTTGTGCATGCGCGCGGCGCGCGCAGTATCCACGCCGGTCTGCTCGGCCGGTTCCAGCGTCTTGGGCAGGAAACAGGATACGTCGCGGCCGCGATAGGTTTCGTCCGCGAACAGCGCGAGCGGGCGCAGGCTGATGCCGTAGCCAGTCTCGATGACATCCAGATTGTTGTAGGTGATGGAGTTGCTCAAAACGGTTGCAATACAGGTGCGGCTACCGGTAGCGGCACCCATCCACAGTACGTCGTGGTTGCCCCACTGAATATCGACCGAGTGGTGTTCCATCAGCATGTCCATAATGATATCAGCGCGCGGGCCACGGTCGAAAATGTCGCCGACGATGTGCAGATGGTCGACCACCAGCCGCTTGATAAGGTTGCACATCGAGATGATAAACTCCTCTGCGCGGTCGGTTTCGATGATGGAGGAGATAACGGTGTCGAAGTATGCGCGTTTGTTGTAAATATCGTTATTCTTGTTGAGTAACTCGTTAATGATGTCGCCGTTCCAGCGCGGCAGGGCACGGCGTACCTTGGCGCGCGTGTACTTGGAGGCGCACAGGCGGCAGATTTCGAGCAGACGGCTGAGTGTGATGCGATACCACTCGGCGCGGTCGGGCGAGGCTGCGACCAGTTCCTCGAGTTTTTCCTCCGGGTAGTAGATGAGCGTGGCGAGTTTGGCGCGCTCGTCGGCGGGCAGACTGTCGCGTAGCACGATGTCCACCTTTTCTCGTACTGCGCCCGAAGCGTTGTTCAGGATATGTACGAAGGCGTCTGCTTCGCCATGCAGATCGCTCATGAAGTGCTCGGTGCCTTTAGGCAGGCTGAGAATAGCCTGTAAATGGATAATTTCACTGCTGGCCGCGCGCACATTGGGATATTGCAGCGCGAGCAGGTGCAGATATTTTTGACGGTCGGTGCAGTTGTCCATAGAAAAGCTCCTCTCTGATATCTATTTTCTTTTGATACCTATTTTCTATAGTATGCCATAAAATAGAGGGAAACACAAAGGGATTTCTGTAAAATTAAAAAAAACGCCGTCTCCGGTCACGAGACGGCGGTTGAGGGATCATTTGGGGCGCTTGGGTGTGCGGGTGCGGTCGGGCGCCCAGCCCTGCAAAGGATAGCGCTGCATGGCACCGAAAATGCGATCGCGCAGGCCGGGCATGGTCTGCTCGAGATTTTTGAGCAAATCCTTGATTTCCTGCCGCTTGGTGTTTCCGTCGGCGGGGCAGGGGTTGTGTACGATGGGCAGCGCATGCCGCTGCGCAAACGAGCGAACGTAATACTCGGGCGTATACAGCAGCGGACGGATGAGCGTGACGCCGGTACGGTCGAGGAAGGTGACCGGCTGAAAGCACGAAATGCGCCCCTCATAGAACAGGGAAAGCATATAGGTTTCGACGACGTCGTCAAAATGGTGGCCGAGCGCGACTTTTTTGCAGCCGGCCGCGAGCGCCGCCTCGTGCAGCGCGCCGCGGCGCATCTTGGCGCACAGCGCGCAAGGGTTTTCCTCCTTACGGATGTCGAAGATGATAGGGCCGATTTGCGTCGGGATGCGGATGTAGTCCACGCCCAACTCGTCGCACAGCGTTTGTACGGGGGAAAAGTCCATCTCGTCATAGCCCATTTCGAGCGTAATGGCGACGACTTCAAATTTCTTAGGATAAAAGGCGCGCAGCTTGGACAGCGCGACCAGCAGCGCGAGCGAATCCTTGCCGCCCGATACGCCGACGGCAATGCGGTCACCGTCCTCGATCATATGGTAATGGTCCACCGCGCGGCGGACATAAGAGAGCATTTTCTGCATAGTTTAGTCTCCGGTTTTTCGTAAAATGAAATCAAATACAATTATTTATAACAGAAAACCGATGCGGACGCAAATAAAAAATTTGAATTGAGAGAAGAGAAAACAAGAGATTAAAAGAGAATAAGAGAGAATATGGGAGTTCTCAGTGGATTTGAGATAAATTTTAAAAATTCCGCTTGACTTGCGCAAAACGATGTGTTTTAATAGATATGCTCGCTTAGAGCGTATGAAAATGTTGTCAAAATAATTTTTGATAGAATAAACGGAGGAAGAAAACATGTCTACTTTTATGGCTAAGGCAGAGACTGTCGAGCGTAAGTGGTACGTGCTGGACGCCGCGGGCAAGCCGCTCGGCCGCACCGCCGCTACCGCCGCCATGCTGCTGCGCGGCAAGCACAAGGCCGAGTTCACCCCCCATGTTGACTGCGGCGATTTCGTTATCGTCATCAATGCGGACAAGGCGGTTCTGACCGGCAAGAAACTCACTCAGAAGTACTATCGTCACCACACCGGTTGGGTTGGCGGCCTGAAGGAAGTGCAGTACAAGACCCTGATGACCGAGAAGCCGGAGTTTGCAATGCAGCTGGCTGTTAAGGGTATGCTGCCGAAGAACTCTATCGGCCGTCAGTCCGCGACCCGTCTGAAGGTCTTTGCCGGCGAGAACCACAACCATCAGGCGCAGAAGCCCGAAGTTTGGGATAAGTAAGGGAGGAACTAACTGATGTATACACCTAAGAAGGCTTATTTCTATGGCACCGGCAGAAGAAAGTCCTCCGTTGCCCGCGTTCGTCTGTTCCCGGGCGGCACCGGTGAGATCAAGATCAACAACCGCACCATCGACAATTACTTCGGTCTGGAGACCTTGAAGATGGTTTGCCGTCAGCCGTTCGAAGTGACCGGCACTGCCGGCAAGTTTGATGTGGAGTGCACCGTAGCTGGTGGCGGCTTCACCGGTCAGGCGGGTGCGATCCGTCACGGCATCGCTCGTGCTCTGCTGCAGGCGGATTCCGAGCAGTACCGTCCCGCGCTCAAGGCGGCTGGTCTGCTGACCCGCGATCCGCGTATGAAGGAGCGTAAGAAGTACGGCCTCAAGGCTGCTCGCCGCGCTCCCCAGTTCAGCAAGCGATAATCTACAGCTTAATAATGCTAAAAAAGCCCGGAAATACGCCATTTTCCGGGCTTTTTCTATGCCTGAAATCGCCTGATTCCGATGGTGAAATTTGAGGAAATATGACTTCAAATTAACCCATTTTGATGGGTTTACCATGGGTTTACGGCCTATTTTTGAGCCTAATGGGTGGGAAAATGGGTTTACAGAAGGCCATTTTGGAGGGGAAATTAGCCCCATATCCTTGACAGATTTTCGGCAAAAATCCGGCTGAAACGGAATGAAAAACAGTGTCAGGTTCGTTTGGCGAGTTCTGACGAATTCTGCAAAAATTTAATATCAGGTATCCTGTTACATAGAGCCTTGGCTCATTCTTTGAAAACGAGAATGGGTCGAGGCTCTATTTTTTTCGCCCGAAATCCGGCGAGACAAATTTGAGCAGGAGGTAACAGGTATGACGGATTTCAATCAGAAGACCCATGACACCGATGTGGGCAGTCATGGCGGACAGTCAAGGCAGATGATGGAGGTGTTTGAGAACCAGGAGTTTGGTTCGATCCGCGTGTTGCAAGAGGCGGGCAAGACCTTCTTCTGTGCAAGCGATGTGGCGAAAGCGTTGGGGTATGTGAATCCCTACGCCGCAGTGAAACGCCATTGCAGAGGCCCCCTAACGAAACGCGAGGGGGTCGTTCAGAAGGTGAATCAGTATGGAGATGCTGGAGAGCAGGTCGTTGAAATCTCCTTTATCACAGAAGGCGATGTTTACCGGCTGATCGTTCACAGCAAGCTGCCATCGGCAGAACGATTTGAACACTGGGTGTTTGATGAAGTTCTTCCTTCCATTCGCAAGCATGGTGTGTATATGAGCGATTCCATTTTGGATCAGGTGATTCAGCATCCGGAGGTCATCTACACACTGGCACAGGAGCTTGTAGCCGAGAGGGAGCAGCTTGAGGGTATCCGCAAACAGCTGGATGCGGCACAGCCCAAGGCAGACTACTTCGACACCTTTGTAAATTCGGAAGATTGCACCTGCATCCGGAATTTCTGTAAGGAAATCGGAATCCCAGAGAAGACGGCAGTAGCTCTCTTACTGGATCACCGCTATCTGTACCGCAGTCCAAGCGGCTGGCTGATGCCTTTTGCAGACAAATCTGCAAGGGGCTATTTTATTGTCCGGGATTGCTACGGCAGAAGCGGAAAACTGGTGCAGCAGACGAGAGTGACCTGCAAGGGAAAGAATCATCTCTTCAAGTTGTTTAAGAAATGGGGTGTGATCGAATGACGCTTTTTACAGAGGGACGCCTTCAGGCGTTTGAACGCATGATGCAGGATACCGGCAAATACCATCGACGGGAGGACAGCGAAGATCGTCCGCGCAAATGTCCGAAGAAAAAAGCGGAGCCTGCGAAAAAGGATGGTGAGCACCATGCCGGTATTCAGGGTTGAGAAGAACAGCAATTACACAACGATGTGCAATTACCACCTGCGGGATCAGGGTCTCAGCCTGAAAGGGAAAGGACTTCTCTCTATGCTGCTCAGTTTGCCGGACACATGGAACTATTCGGTACGGGGATTATCTTCGATTACGCCGGATGGCGTAGATGGAGTGCTTACAGCTCTGAAAGAGTTGGAGCGTCTTGGGTATCTGGAAAGGAACCAGCAGCGTGAAAGCAACGGTCGGATGGGCAGAGCGGAGTATGTGATTTATGAGATGCCAAGGAAAAAGCCGTGTTTGGAATCACCGTGTACGGAAAAGCCGTATACGGTAAATCCGGATACGGACACACCGGTTACGGAAAATCCCGCGCAATTAAGTACTAATAGAACAAGTACTGAAACAATCAATAAAAGAGAGAAGAAGGAAATCCAGCATCGGTATGGCTCATATGAAAATGTCCTTCTCTCTGACGCGGAATACAGCAAGCTCCGGCAGGAGTTTCCAGGTGATTATCAGATACGGGTGGAACGGCTCTCTGAGTATATGGCCTCCACCGGCAGGAGCTACAAAAATCACCTTGCAACAATCCGGAGCTGGGCAAAGAGAGAAAAGCCGAAGTATAACCCGGCAGACTACACATTTGAGGAAGGAGACAGCCTATGAGCGACATGGTGCCTGAAGTTTTGAATGCGGCGTTGGATTCGCTCTTTACGCCGAAAGAACCCGGAGAGATGGAATACCAGGGTGATGACGGACTGTTGTATTGCAGAAACTGCCATACGCCGGTGCAGTGCAGGGTAAAGCTCTGGGGCAGAGACAAGATTGTTCCCTGCCTTTGCAGATGCCAGCAGGAAGCGATGGCGGAGAAGAAACGCCAGGATGAGCTGCTGGAGCGGCAGCGTAAAATCAGGCAGCTGAAAGCAACTGGGATTCAGGAAAAGCATCTTCTGGAATGGAATTTTGGCGTTGCAGAAGACAACAAGGACATCCAGATGGCAAAACGTTATGTGGAGCAGTGGAAAAAGGTCAAGGCTGAAAACCTTGGCCTTTTGTTATGGGGAGATGTCGGAACCGGAAAGTCCTTTGTGGCGGCATGTATAGCAAATGCGCTGCTGGATCAGGGCATTCCGGTTTTGATGACGAACTTCTCCAAAATCCTGAACCAGATGGGTGCCATGTATTCGGAAGAACGATACCGGTATATCGCTTCGTTTTCCAACTATTCTTTGCTGATTCTGGATGATCTGGGAATTGAGCGCAGCACCGAATATGCGCTGGAGCAGGTCTACGCAGTCATTGATGAGCGGTATAAGTCCGGGCTTCCGGTCATTATCACAACCAATCTGAAAATTGCAGAAATCCGCAATCCGCAGGATGTGGCATACGCCCGGATTTACAGCAGGATTCTGGAAATGTGTACGCCGGTGCGAATCAGCGGAGAGGACCGCAGAAAGAGCATTGGAAAAGAAAAACAGCAGGTCGTTAAGGAGGTACTTGATCTATGAAGTGCAAGGCAAAAAAGGCGTTTTTCGCAGGTAAGAATGACATCTATCACCGCTGGAAGGAGGTTAAGAAGCTGAATGGCAAAAGCAAAAACCAGTATTACAGCAGAAAACCGCAGTGGCTCAGCTGCCGACGCTGCGGCTAAGGAGAAGCGGACGGAGATGCCGCTTTCTGACCTGCATCCTTTTGAAGGGCATCCCTTTAAGGTGCTGGATGACGAGCTGATGGAACAGACCGTAGAGAGCATCAAGCAGATCGGTGTGGTATCACCACTGATTGTCCGACCTGATCCGGAAGGCGGATTTGAAATTCTTTCAGGACACCGCAGACTTCATGCGGCGCAGCTGGCAGGTTTGGAGACTGTGCCGGTCATCGTCAAGGAAATGGACGATGATGCAGCAATCATCTTTATGGTGGACAGCAACTTGCAGCGGGAGAATATTCTTCCCAGCGAGAGAGCGTTTTCCTACAAGATGAAGTTGGAGGCGATGAAACATCAGGGGGAACGCGGAGATTTAACTTCTGGCCAAGTTGGCCAGAAGTCGGTTGGAACGGTTTCAAGAGACATTGTGGCAGAGCAGGCTGGAGATAGTTCTCGCAATGTACAGCGGTTTATCCGCCTTACCAACCTAATCCCCGAAATTCTGGATATGGTGGATGAGAAGAAAATCGCCTTCAATCCGGCGGTAGAGCTGTCTTATCTGAAACCGTCTGAACAGAAAGAATTTCTGGAGGCTATGGACTATGCACAGGCATCTCCATCCCTGTCGCAGGCACAGCGGCTGAAAAAGCTCTCGCAGGAGGGCGGCTGTACCTTGGATGCCATGTGTGAAGTGATGAATGAAATCAAAAAGGATGAGCTTGACCATGTGACGATTAAAAACGAGGTTCTTCGGAAGTATTTCCCGAAATCCTATACGCCGAAGCAGATGCAGGACACGATTATCCGGCTGCTGGAAAAGTGGCAGCGAAGTAAACAACGAGATATGGAACGATGAGAAGGAGATTTTTATGATGATGAACTTTAAGAAGAATCAGAACAACGCAGTGTGCAGCATGGATTGCAAGAACTGCCCGAATGGTGCATCGCAGCCGAATCCGATGGATGATTCCATGTTTGAGAAGTCCATTGCGATGCTTCATAACTGGGTGATGCTGGAGGGAATCCGTGAAGATCACCCGAAGGAACGCATTGTGATGGTGATCCTGCCGGGAGCTGGCGGCGAACTTCTGACCGAGGCTGGCAGTCGAGACATCTTTGAGGATGTTTACGATGAGATGGAGGCTGATCTGGTGGCAGATGGGGAACTGCTTCTCCATTATGATAAGAGCGATGTGATCGAGACTGACAGAACCCGCTATCTGTTGGGAGCTGCGGAGGTTTCGGAAATCGACCAGAACGGCAACGAATGCAGCATCAATCTGTTTACGCTGGAACGCACCATCGACTATGTGAACGAGAACCTGACGGTGGTTTCCATTGGCGGCGAGTTGGTTCCAGCACTGCGCCTGATCTAAGGAGGTGCCTATGAAGAAATTTGATGTGGAGATTACAGAGACTCTCCAGAGAAAGGTTTCCGTGGAAGCTGCCTCACAGGAAGATGCGGAACGCATGGTGACGCAGGCGTGGAACAATCAGGACTATGTTCTGGATTCCGGCGATTTCACTGGTGTGGATTTCAAGACCGTTGGAGAACATGAATTGGCAGAGACCAGGACAATGGATGTGCTGCTGGTACAGCCCAATGCCTATCCGAAGAAAATCAGTGTTGGCACGGAGCTGGAAGATTTGCAGGCCATGGTCGGCGGCGATATTGAAGTCACCTATCCATTTGAGGATGAAGTGGCCATTATTCTGAATGAATCCGGCAAAATCAATGGTCTGCCGCTGAACCGTGCGATTTACACCGAAGACGGGGATATGCAGGACATTTATGCCGGTGATTTTCTGGTGGTAGGGCTGACAGAGGATGACTTTGGTTCTCTGACTTCGGAGCAGATACAGAAATTTGAGGAACAGTTCCATCAGCCCCAGATGTTCGTTCGTATGGGTCGCAGCATCATGGCGATTCCGGTTCCGGATGACATGGTGAAGAAGATGGAGGAAAAGGCTGCAAAGCCCCAAGAAAAGAGCAAACCTGCACCGGACCGGGATAGTTTGTAAGGAAGGAGGCGGAGATTCATGCAGGAAGAAGTTGAAAATCGTACCGTCAATCTGGCAATCAGCACCACGAAATTGACCTTTCGCACCATCGTGAATGGCTATAATGCGTGGAAACGGCACCATCAGGCAAAGGTGGCTCAGAAAACAGCGCAGCTGCCGGTTGGAAAGCAGAGCATCAAAGAACTGATCGGTCAGAATCAGGGAGTCAGCAGTATCCCCATTGAGAAAACGGATTTGAAAGGCTTTGAACAGGTGGCACGGAAATATGGTGTGGATTATGCCATTACGAAAGACCAAAATGTAATGCCACCCAAGTACACGGTGTTCTTTAAGGCGAAGGATGCGGATGCACTGACTTCCGCTTTTGAGGAATTCACCAACCGAAAGCTGAAAACAAAGGAAAAACCGAGTGTTCTGGAGCAGCTTAACAAGCTCAAAGAGCTGGTTGCTGCAATTCTTCCGGATAAGGTTCGCCACAAAAGTCAGGAGCGTGATCTATGAGTAATAAGACAAAGAAGCAGCTGCTCCTGAACCTGCCGTACTTCATTGCCGGTCTTGTATGTACCAATCTGGGAGAAGCGTGGAGAATTGCCGAGGGCGCAGACATGTCTGAAAAGCTCCTCGGCTTTCTTTCTGCCCTGGGTGCAGCCTTTTCCAATCCGATGCCAAGTTTGCATCCGATGGATTTGCTGATTGGTGTGTGCTGCGGAGCGGGTTTGCGGCTTGCTGTGTACCTGAAAGGCAAAAATGCCAAGAAATATCGCCATGGCATGGAGTATGGCTCTGCTCGTTGGGGTACGCAGAAAGACATCGAACCGTTTGAAGATCCAGTGTTTGCAAACAATGTGATTCTGACCCGGACGGAGCGGCTGATGATGGGCAACCGCCCGAAGAATCCGGCAAATGCCCGAAACAAAAACGTGCTGGTGGTGGGCGGCTCCGGCAGCGGCAAGACCCGGTTTTGGCTTAAACCCAATCTTTTACAATGCCACAGTTCCTATGTGGTCACTGACCCGAAAGGCGATATCGTAATCGACTGCGGCCAAGCCCTTTTGAAGAACGGATACAGTATCCGGATTTTCAATACTATCAATTTCAGAAAGTCGATGCATTATAATCCCTTCGCGTATATTCACAGCGAAAAGGATATTTTGAAGCTGACCACAACCCTCATTGCCAACACCAAAGGGGACGGCAAGGCCGGTGACGAATTCTGGACGAAGGCAGAGACCTTGCTGTATTGTGCTTTGATTGGTTATATCCACTATGAGGCACCGCTGGAAGAGCAGAACTTTGCAACACTGATTGAATTCCTGAATGCGATGGAAGTACGCGAGGATGATGAAACCTTTCAGAATCCAGTGGATCAGATGTTTGAAGCTCTGAAAAAGAAAAAACCGAACCACTTTGCTGTCCGCCAATATGCCAAGTTCAAGCTGGCGGCGGGCAAGACCTTAAAGTCGATTCTGGTGAGCTGCGGCGCACGTCTTGCTCCCTTCGATATTGAGGAAGTCCGTGATATCACTATGTACGATGAGCTGTCGCTGGATACGGTGGGAGATAAGAAAACGGCTCTGTTCCTCATTATGAGCGATACAGACCCGACTTTTAATTTCCTGATTTCCATGATTTACACACAGCTGTTTAACCTGCTGTGCGAAAAAGCGGATGATGTTTACGGCGGCAGACTGCCGGTGCATGTGCGCTGCCTGATTGATGAGTGTGCGAACATTGGTCAGATTCCGAATCTGGAAAAGCTGGTAGCCACCATCCGATCAAGAGAAATCTCGGCGTGTCTGGTGCTTCAGGCACAGAGCCAGTTGAAGGCAATCTACAAGGACAATGCCGATACCATCATCGGCAATATGGATTCCCGTATTTTTCTTGGCGGTTCGGAGCCGACTACGCTGAAAGAGCTGAATCAGGCACTGGGGAAAGAAACGATTGATCTGTACAACACTTCCGATACCAGAGGTAATAGCCCATCCTACGGCACCAATTACCAAAAAGTCGGGCATGACCTGGCCTCGGTGGATGAACTGTCTGTGTTGGATGGCGGTAAGTGCATTTTGCAGCTGCGCGGTGTGAGACCGTTCAAGTCAGATAAATATGATCTGACCCAGCATCCGAACTACAAGCTCACTGCCGGTGCTGATAAGAAAAACACATTCAGCATCGAGGCGTTTCTTGACCATCGGCTGAAACTCAAGCCCGGTGATAAGTACGAAGTGGTTGATGCAGATCATGCCAAGTAAGTTCGTTCCGGTGACGAAGATGTCATAGGTGTGCTGTTGGCAACAGAATAAGAAGGGGCGGCGAGCTGCCGCCTCTTTACATAGCCAGGTTTCTGATTGGGATTGGAAATCTGGCTATATGTTTGCCCATTTGCAGGTGCACATGCAGATGGAAAATCACTATTCATCAGCCCATAAGGGCGCAACGTACAAGGAGGTACACATTTATGGCATTTTTCAACAGCGCAGTAACCGTTCTTCAGACCCTCGTTATCGCACTGGGTGCCGGCCTCGGCATCTGGGGAGCGATCAACCTGCTGGAAGGCTACGGCAACGACAACCCTGGTGCCAAGTCTCAGGGCATGAAGCAGCTGATGGCTGGCGGCGGCGTGGCACTGATCGGCACGACTCTGGTGCCGCTGCTTTCTGGACTTTTTGGTTAAACAGAAAGCATACGAGGTTGGAATTCTGATGAGGGCGGCGGTGAGCCGCCCTTTTTACATAGCCAGGTTTCTGATTGAAATTGGAGACCCGGCTATTTTTTTGCCCTTTTGCAGGTGCACATGCAGGGGGACATTCACTATTCACCAGCCCATAAGGGCGCATTGTACAAGGAGGTACACATTTATGGCATTTTTCAACAGCGCAGTAACCGTTCTTCAGACCCTCGTCATCGCACTGGGTGCCGGTCTCGGCATCTGGGGAGCTATCAACCTGCTGGAAGGCTACGGCAACGACAACCCCGGTGCCAAGTCTCAGGGCATGAAGCAGCTGATGGCCGGTGGCGGTGTAGCACTGATCGGCACGACTCTGGTGCCGCTGCTTTCCGGTCTGTTCGGTTAAGCAAAGGCTGTCGGAGCGAAGATTCCGACCGGGCGGCGAAAGCTGCCTGTTACATAGTCAGGTGCAGGCAATCTCCGCAGCTGGCTATTTTCTGCGCTCTCCGGCAGGTGCACATGTTGGAAGTATGGCGCAGAACCGCAGTTTAGAATCGCACCGGCTGATAGGCCGGACAAGTTACAGGAGGACAAATCTATGGCGTTTCTTACTACAACTGCATCGGCACTGTCTCTTTTCTCACAGCTGTTTATGCTTCTGTCCCGGATGGCGAAGCTGTTCGGCGTGTTCGCGTAAGGAAGGAGGCGGCTCATGCAGAGTATCCTTGAACAGATCACAGATTGGCTCAAGAGCATGATCATCAGCGGTATCATGGGAAATCTTTCAGGGATGTTCGATTCGGTCAACCAGCAGGTTGGACAGATCGCAGGAGATGTGGGAACCACACCGGCGAACTTTTCACCTGCGGTTTTTTCTATGATCCGCAACATCTCGGAATCCGTGATCCTGCCCATTGCCGGAATGGTGCTGACATTCATCGCCTGTTATGAGCTGATCCAGATGCTCATAGAGCATAACAATCTGGCAAATTTCGAGACCTGGACATTTTTCAAATGGGTCTTTAAGACCTTTCTGGCAGTGACCCTGATCTCGAACACATTCAATATCACGATGGCTGTCTTTGATGTGGCGCAGCAAGTGATCTCCCGAAGCGGCGGTCTGATTTCCGGCAGTACGTCCGTCAGCGATGCGACCCTGACAGCGATGCAGGCCACATTGGAAGGCATGGACTTGGGACCGCTGCTGGGACTGTATTTGCAGACATTTGTGGTTCAGGTCACGATGCTGGCATTGTCGGCTATTATCTTTGTTATCGTGTATGGCCGAATGGTGGAAATATATCTCATGGTAAGCCTTGCGCCGATTCCGTTCGCAACCTTTGGAAACCATGAGCAGAGCCACACCGGTCAAAACTATCTACGCTCCCTGTTTGCACTGGGATTCCAGGGCTTTCTTATCATGATCTGTGTAGGCATCTATGCAGTTCTGATTCAGAACCTGTCCTTTTCGGATAACATTATCAGCAGCATTTGGGGCGTTATGGGCTATACGGTTTTGCTGGCATTTACGCTGTTTAAGACGGGAAGCCTCGCGAAATCCGTGTTTGCAGCGCACTAAGAGAGGAGGAATGAGTCATGGCATCTTATATTTCTGTGCCGCGAGACCTTTCAAAGGTCAAGACCAAGGTCTTTATGAACCTGACCAAACGGCAGATTCTCTGCTTCGGAGCCGGTGCGCTGATTGGCGTTCCGGTTTTCTTTTTACTCAAATCCAGCGGGAATCTGAGCCTTGCCGCACTTGGCATGATGGCGGTGATGCTGCCGCTTTTCTTTCTTGCCATGTATGAGAAAGACGGTCAGCCGCTGGAAGTGGTGGCAAAGCACTTCTATGAGGCAAAGTTCAAGAGGCCGAAAACGCGGCCTTACAAAACAAAAAATTACTATGCACTGCTGGTTCAGCAGGCAGACGTGGAAATGGAGGTAAATCGCATTGTTCAAAATTCTCGAAAAGCTGACAGCGAAAAATAAAAAGCAGGATGACATCCGAATGCCGTCCCATCTGTCAGCCGCAGAGCAAAAACAGGTGCAGACGGTGATTGACCGTGCAAGGGGTGACAGCACGGTTCCGCACTCAGCTCAGGATAGCATTCCCTTTCAGCGGATGTTCCCGGATGGTATCTGCCGTGTGACGGACAACTACTACACCAAAACCATTCAGTTTCAGGACATCAATTACCAGCTGGCACAGCAGGAGGATCAGACGGCTATCTTTGAGGAATGGTGCAGCTTCCTGAACTTCTTTGATTCCAGCATCCGCTTTGAGCTTTCTTTTATGAATATGGCTACGGATGCCTCGAATTTTGAGAAGATGGTGCGTATCCCGTACCAGAAGGATCATTTCAATCCGGTGCGCACGGAGTACAGCACCATGCTGCGCCGCCAGCTTGCCCAGGGCAACAACGGCCTGACCAAGACGAAGTACCTGACGTTTGGCATTGAGGCGGAATCCATGAAACAGGCAAAGCCGAGGCTCATTCACATCGAGATCGACCTGATGAACAACTTCAAACGCTTGGGTGTCCGGGCAAAATTGCTGAACGGCAAGGAACGGCTTCATCTGATGCACGATATGTTCCACATGGGTGACCATGACCGATTCAATTTCGATTGGAAGTGGTTGCCGGAGAGCGGGCTGTCGGTAAAGGACTTTATTGCACCGACCGGTTTTGCCTTTCCGAAGAACCGTATTTTTCAGATGGGCGGGATGTATGGCTCCATGTCCTATCTCCAGATCACGGCTTCCGACCTATCGGATCAGCTGCTGAAGGATTTTCTGGATATGGAATCCAGCCAGATCGTGACCATGCACATTCAGTCGGTAGACCAGAACAAAGCAATCAAGTCCATTAAGCATACAATCACGGAGCTGGATCGTTCCAAGATTGAGGAACAGAAAAAAGCAGTCCGTTCCGGATACGATATGGACATCATTCCGTCGGATTTGGCGACTTATGGTAAGGACGCAAAGGCATTGCTGAAGGAATTACAGAGCCAGAATGAGCGTATGTTCCTGCTGACTTTTCTGGTGATGAACACCGGCGAGACGGAGCAGGAGCTGGAGACCAACGTGTTTCAGGCTTCCAGCATCGCACAGAAGTACAACTGCAACCTGCGCCGTCTGGACTTTCAGCAGGAGCAGGGGCTGATGAGCTGCCTGCCGCTGGCACAGAACCTGATTGAGATTCAGCGCAGCATGACTACCAGCAGCACGGCAATTTTCGTGCCGTTTACCACCCAGGAACTGTTTCAGACCGGGAAAGAGGCTCTGTACTATGGGTTGAATGCCCTGTCCAACAACCTGATCATGGTTGACCGGAAAAAACTCAAGAACCCCAACGGGCTGATTCTTGGTACTCCCGGTTCCGGTAAATCCTTTTCTGCCAAGAGAGAAATCGCCAATGCGTTTCTGGTGACGGATGACGATGTAATCGTGTGCGATCCGGAAGCCGAGTACACGGCTCTGGTGCAGAAATTTGAGGGGCAGGTCATTAAGATCAGCCCTTCCAGCACGCAGTATATCAACCCGATGGACATCAACGCGAATTATTCGGAAGAAGATAATCCGATTGCCCTGAAAGCAGATTTCATCTTGTCCCTGTGCGAGCTGATCGTGGGCGGCAAAGAAGGCTTGCAGCCGGTAGAAAAGACGGTTATCGACCGTTGCGTTCATCAGATTTACCAGACCTATTTTGAGAATCCGGTGCCGGAGAATATGCCGGTGTTACAGGACTTGTATGAGGCACTGCTCAGGCAGGATGAAAAGGAAGCACACCATGTGGCAACAGCACTGGAAATCTATGTAACCGGTTCTCTGAACCTGTTTAACCACCGCACCAACGTAGATATCAATAACCGGCTGGTCTGCTATGACATCAAGGAACTGGGCAAGCAGCTGAAAAAGATCGGGATGCTGGTGGTGCAGGATCAGGTCTGGGGGCGTGTGACCGCCAACCGCAACGCAGGTAAAGCCACCCGCTACTATATGGACGAGTTCCATCTGCTTTTGAAAGAAGAGCAGACAGCGGCTTACAGCGTGGAAATCTGGAAGCGATTCCGTAAATGGGGCGGTATTCCAACCGGCATCACCCAGAACGTGAAAGATCTGCTTTCTTCCCGCGAAGTGACAAACATTTTTGAGAACAGCGACTTCATTTATATGCTGAATCAGGCAGCCGGTGACCGTCAGATTCTGGCGGATCAGCTGAATATCAGTCCGCACCAGCTGTCCTATGTGACCCACTCCGGTGAAGGCGAAGGATTGCTGTTCTACGGAAATGTGATTTTGCCGTTCGTTGATCGTTTCCCGACCGATTTGGAACTGTACCGGATCATGACGACCAAATTAACCGAAGTGCAGGAAGCAAAGGAGGCATAAGTGATGGCGGGCAAGAAAAATCCGAATCTCGGAGACAAGCTGCGGCAGGAGCGCGAGGGTGCGAAGAACACCCTTCGCAATTCCAGAAACAAAACCGCCGATAGCAGTACGGGAGACAGCAGCAAGAAAAAAGCGGAACACCGAAGGCAGATTCGTCACGAGGCCGATCTTGCTAAGATGCGCAGTAAGAAACTGAAATCAGAGCAGGAAGTAAAAGCGAAAAAGAATGCAGCAGCTTCCGGGAAAAAAGGCGGAAAGCCAAAGAAGCCGGGAAATCTTGCGGCAGATGCACTTTCAGCCAAGGCACATCAGAGCGTGCGCAATGCCGACCAGGATAATAATTCTGGTGTGGAGGCAGCGCATTTTACCGAAGGCTCAGCGGAAGGTGCAGCCCGTGCTGGTTCCCGGTTCCAATATGGTCGAAAGCTGCGGCAGTACAAAAAGCTGGAGCGGTTGGAGAAAAAGGCAGATAAAGATGCCGTGGATTCCATCTTTGCGGAACGCATGAAGTCTGATCCGCAGGCTGGTTCCAATCTCTTTTCCCGATGGAGGCAGAAGCAGGCTATCAAAAAAGAGTATGCCGCTGCGAAGGCAGGTGCGGCTGCTGCGGAGAACACAGTAGCTGGCACAGCCAAAGCTGCGCAGGGTACTGTCAGTATAACGGAAAAGGCATTTCAGTTTGTGCAGAGCCACTCGCATATCATCATCGGTATCGCAGCCGTGGGACTGCTTGTTTTGGTGATTGCCGGGGCGGTTTCATCGTGCTCTGTCTTGATCAATGGCGGCGGCAATGTGGTGCTGGGGACTTCCTACACGGCAGAAGATGAAGATTTGAAAGGCGTGGAAACAGATTATACCAAGCTGGAAGATAAACTTCGCAAAAAAATTGACCGTATTGAAACCGACCATCCGGGTTATGACGAGTATCGCTACAATCTGGCAGAGATTGGTCACAATCCCTATGAGCTTGCATCTCTGCTGACCGTAGAATTTGAAAACTATACGAGAAGCCAGGTGCAGGCGCGGCTCCAGAGTATTTTTGAAGCGCAGTATGAGCTGAAGTTGGAGGAAAAGGTGGAAATCCGGACAAGGAAAGAAACCCGTGTGGGCTATCGCTACAATCCAATCACCGGAACCGGGCACACCTACACCTATCAGGTGACGGTACAGTATGAGTATAAAATCCTCAATGTAACACTGCTCAATCGGGGCGTTGACTATGTTGCAAGAAATTCCGGCCTTACAGATGACCAGCTGCAACGATACGAAGTCACACTGGAGTGCCGGGGCAATCGGGATGACCTGTTTGCAGGCATAGCCTTTGCAACGCCGGATGGCGCGGGTTCCAGCGGAGAATACCAGGATTACGACATTCCGGGCGAAGCTCTGACGGATGAAAAATTCCGGAAGATGATTACCGAAGCAGAGAAATATCTCGGTTATCCCTATGTTTGGGGCGGCAGCTCGCCGAGTACCAGTTTTGACTGCTCCGGTTTTGTAAGCTGGGTCATCAACCACTGCGGCAATGGCTGGAATGTAGGCAGGCAGACGGCCAACGGTCTGATGGGAAAATGCGACATTATCCCGAAGGGTGAGGCAAAGCCCGGAGACCTGATCTTCTTCCAGAAAACCTACAACACCAGTGGCGCATCCCATGTGGGCATTTATGTCGGCAACGGGATGATGATTCACTGCGGCAACCCAATTTCCTATGCTTCCATTGAGACGAACTACTGGCGGCAGCATTACTACTGTATGGGAAGAATTCGATAAAAACAGGGCGTTTATTCGTCCGGAAAGGAAACGATATGAGCTTGAAACTGGAAAAGATTGCTGCGGAGCGGGAGAAAGCCCGCAGAAAACGCGATGAGTGGGAGGAGCGCAGAAAGGAATGGGACAGAAAGTACCACGAACAGGAAAACAGCGAAATCTGTGAAATGGTACATGCCCAGAGCCTGACCCCGGAACAGCTGGCAGTCATCATTCAGATGGCGCAGGCTGCGGTTCCAAACCCGGAAAACATGAAACTGGACGAGAAAGAAACGGAGGATGTGGAATGAAAAAGATGATGGCAATGCTGCTTGCCAGCGTGATGGTGGCAGGAACCTTTGCGACTACTGCGTTTGCCTATACGGGCGATGATGTGCAGAAGAACACATCTGTCAGTACCGCTGCGCAGGAAGCGGATGCAGCAGGAAGCGCAAATGCAGGGAAAACGGACAATACCGACAGCATCGAAATCGACCCGGATATGCAGGTGCTGCCGGATGGCTATGAGGTTTCTACGGATGTGGATGGGAACCTGATCGTTACGGTGGGCGGCAAGGAATACAACATCGGCAGCGAAAAGTCTCGAAAGCAGATGGGTACAGTGGTGCCGGGTATCACCAGCCTGCATTTTCGTTCCGGTCCCGGCATGGATCAGGAGATTATCGGATATCTGCATTCAGGCGATACGGTGGAGATTGTCGAAAAATGCGGTGACTGGTATAAGGTGAACTTCAACGGCAAAACCGGGTATGCACATGGAAAGTACCTGAATGTCACGGATTCCACAAAAGACAGCAGCATGTTCAGTGAAGATGCGCTGAAGCTGTTTCTGGATCTGATGCAGAGCGGAATGTCATCCGAGGATGAGACGGAATCCAGTACAGCTTTGACTCCGGAAGGAAATATGACGCTGGTGGACGATATCGGTGAGGAAGAAGATAAATCCAGCCAGCAGTTCATCACACTGGTGACAAAGGCGGGCAACACCTTCTACCTGATCATCGACCGCGATAAAGACGGCAACCAGAATGTGCATTTTCTGAATATGGTGGATGAGGCCGATCTGCTTGCGCTGATGGATGAAGAGGAAGCCGCCAAGTATCAGGAGAAGAAACCGGAAGTCACGGAACCTGCTGAAACCGAAAAGCCGAAGGAGACGGAACCTGCACCGGAAGAGCAAAAAACAGAGAGCGAGCAGAAGAAAGCTTCCCCGCTCCCGATGATTATGCTGCTTCTGTTTGTGATCGGTGCAGCCGGTGTCGGCGGTTATCTTTATGTTAAGATGAAGGGCGTAAAGCCTGCGTCCAAGAAAAATCAGCCGGACCCTGATGCGGATTATCACGATGAGGATGAAGACGCGCTCCAGCTGCCGGAGGATGACGGTGACGAAGACGAAGAAGTGGATGTCAACGAGGATTACGAAGCAGAATCGGACGATGAACCTGTCTGATTAACGCAGCGTTGACCTGTGGGGCGGCTGAGAAGCCGTCCCTTTTACATAGCAGTCATGCGCTTCGGTGCTTGGCTGCTAATTTTTTGCGAAAGGAGCAGTATCGAATGAAGCTTGTATTAGCGGAAAAGCCCTCGGTTGCCATGAGTCTCTCGAAGGTGATCGGGGCAAATCAGCGCGGAGACGGTTATATGGAGGGCAATGGCTACCTTGTCAGTTGGTGTGTGGGGCATCTGGTGGAACTTTCCCAGCCGGAAGCCTATGATGAAAAGTATGCCAAGTGGAGGTATGATGATCTTCCGATTTTGCCGGATCATTGGCGGTATCAGGTATCTGCCAGCACGAAAAAGCAGTTCGGAATCCTGAAAAAGCTCATGCAGCGGAAAGATGTGGAGAGTCTGATCTGTGCAACCGATGCAGGGCGTGAGGGAGAACTGATTTTCCGACTGGTTTACCATCAGTGCGGCTGCAAAAAGCCGGTGGAACGACTTTGGATTTCCTCGATGGAGGACAGTGCGATCCGGGAAGGCTTTCAGAAGCTCCGACCGGGAACAGAATATGATGCCTTATATGAGGCGGCTTTATGCCGGGAGCGTGCCGACTGGATTGTCGGAATCAACGCCACCCGGCTTTTTTCATGTCTGTATGGGCAGACCCTGAATGTGGGGCGCGTGATGACACCAACGCTTGCGATGGTGGTCATGCGGGATGCAGCAATCCGGGCTTTCAAGCCAGAGCCGTTCTACTCGGCAGAATTGAAATTCCGGGATTTTCAAGCAGGTGGTGAGCGGATGAAAGAAAAAGCAGAAGCAGAAAAACTGGTGGCAGAGTGCTGTCAGGCAGGTAGTGCCATCATTACTAAGGTGGAGCAGAAAGAAAAATCAGAGAAGCCCCCGGCATTGTTTGATCTGACCTCGCTTCAGAGAGAAGCAAACCGGCAGTTGGGATTCACTGCCCAGCAGACCCTGGATTACACGCAGGCTCTGTACGAGAAGAAACTCGTGACATATCCCCGTACCGACAGCCGGTATCTGACGGATGATATGGCACCGCTGGTGCCGGAACTTGTTTCTGTGATCCAGCAGAGCTTTCAGATTCAACCGGATGAGCCAGCACCGGTGAATGCAGCGCAGGTCATCAATTCCAAGAAAGTGACCGATCACCATGCCATAATCCCCACAAAAACAGCGGCGGGTTATGACATTTCCTCTCTTCCCAGTGGAGAACAGGCGATTCTTACCATGCTGGCGGTGCGTCTGATTTGTGCGGTAGGAACTCCTTGCCGCTATGCAGAAACCATAGTGGAAGCGGAGTGCGCCGGTCAGAAGTTCCGCACGAAAGGCAAAACAGTCACGGATATGGGCTGGAGGCAATATGCAGGAAAGCCGGTTGAAGATGCTGAGAAGAATGCGGAGGCAGGTGATCTTCCGGAGCTTTCGGAAGGCATGACATTGGAACTTGCCGGTGTCGATCTGAAAGAAGGCAAGACCAGCCCACCCAAGAGGTTTACCGAAGATCTTCTGCTTTCAGCGATGGAAAGTGCCAGCTCGGATGAATTTCCGGCTGGTGTAGAGCGAAAAGGCGTCGGCACACCAGCTACACGCGCTGCCATCATCGAAAAACTGGTACAGAAAGGCTTTATCGAGCGCAGGGGCGATAAGAAAACGAAATACCTTTGTTCTACGGACAAGGGAAATGCGCTGGTGACGGTGGTGCCGGAACAGATTCAGTCTCCATCCATGACGGCAGACTGGGAGGAAAAACTGCTGAAAATAGAACACGGCGAGTATGACAGCGATGCCTTTATGGGAGAAATCAGCAGCATGGTCAGCGGACTTGTAAAAACCTACGAGGCTGTGAAAGGGGCTGATGTTCTGATACAGCCGGAGCGCAAAGTCATTGGTTCCTGCCCCGCCTGCGGCAGTGATGTTTGTGAAACGGCAAATGGATGGTTTTGCAGGGATAAGAGCTGTAAATTTGCGCTCTGGAAGGAAAACAGGTTCTTTCAGACACTGGGAAAGCAGATGACAGAGGAACTGGCAAAGCAACTGGTAAATCAGGGAAAAGCACGGCTTACCCACTGCTATTCCAAGAAGTCTGGACGTTACTATGACACAACCGTTCATGTAGAGACTGGCGAGGACGGTGCAGCAGCATTTAAGCTGGAGTTTGGAGGTAAAAAATGAGCATGAAAATGATGAATGCAGCTTATTTGGTGGATAATGCTGCGCTGCTTTCTTTGCAGGAAAAGCAGGACGGCGTGGAATTCCATTGCTTTGATATGGACAGCAAGGTGCAGATTGCCGAGGGACACATTGGCTGGGATGTGTTGGATAAACAGCCGTCTTCTACGCTGGAAGAAAGCGCAAGGGTGGTAGCACTTCAGAAGATTCCCCAGCTTGACGGTCTTGCCGTTGCGCCGGTAGCTCCGGAGATGCTGGAGCAGGTACGCGGCGGCAGAAAGGTTCTCTGGCAGATGAAAAAGGCTGATCCTGAGCTGGAGAATGCAAAAAATATCCGGTTTATCACCAGCAACTACGAGGATCGGTTCAAAATTCCGGATGGCAGTGCAGTGGAGATCGAGTATCCGAACCGGAAGTTCTCAGCTCGCTGCGAATATATGGACGAATATCATTTGCGCCTGGGGTATGATGTTTTGCACATCTGTCAGCTGGCAGAAATGCTGGAACGCGGTGGCGGTACATGCCGCCCGGAGCCGCTGATTACGGAAGAATGCAGCGCATGGGATTTGGGAAGCAAGGGCTTTCTTGCCATTCAGACCTGTGAGGACGGTTACGACTATACCTTATATTATAAGGACTTCACGGAAATTGACGGTGGCCAGATCGAAAACCCGGAAATCAGCATGAATGCAGCCAGAGACCTGATCCTTTCGGATTATGGATTCGGTGGACGTACCATGACGCGGATTGACTATGATGAACTTTGTGATCATGCAGAGGATGCAGAAATCAGCAGACGGGAATCTGTGCTGGGTAAACTCTCGGATTTGTCTTCCAGAACGGATACGCCGGTGAAAGCTGCTAAGGTGAAGGAGGCGGAGCGATGAAATATAAGCTTACGAAGGCAGAGCAGGAAACCGTCATCAATTTTGACAATGAACTGGATACGGCCAGTGTTTACACCCATGACAGCCGGCTGATTAAGAAGCTTCGGGAACTGCGAAAACAGTATCCGGAGCAGTTTATTTTGGAGCACCGGGAGCATGGATCGGTCACTTATACGATTCCGAAACGCTGCGTCGGTATCCGACCGCCTTACAGTGAAAAGCGTCGGGAACAGCAGCGACAGGAAGCAAAGGAAAACGGATTGCCGTTTATGGAGAAGGGAGAAATGAATGATGGCAAGAATTGAAAAGTGGGATGAAGTGCATGGAAATCAGGCACCGGGCGAAAGAATGATGGCATTTCTCGACAGTGCCACTGACCAGTATGCGATTTTGCAGCTTCGCCGCAGCGAGGATACGGTATATGAACGCTTTTCGTCTATGCGCGAACTGGAACGGATGGGGCTGGAACCGGATATTGACCATTATGAAGTGGTTTATACGGCTCCGCTGCTTCCCTACAAGGATCAGAATACGATGTTGGAGGAACTGTATGCGAAATTCAATGTTTCCCGCCCTGATGATTTTACTGGGCATAGTCTTTCTGTGTCTGACATCGTGGCTTTACGGCAGAATGGTGTTGTAAGCTGTCACTATGTGGATTCCATCGGCTTCCAGGAACTGCCCGGATTTTTAAAACCGGAGAATTACCTGAAAGCCGCAGAAATGGCGATGGAGGACGATTACGGCATGATTGACGGCGTGATCAATAACGGAAAGAAGGAAGAACCGGCGGAGAAAGCATCGGTTCTGGATCAGCTGAAGGAAAAGCAGGAGGCTGTGCCGCCTGCGCCACCTCGCAGGTGCTGCGAAGAAAAGGAGTTATAAATGCGTTTTACGGATGACGAATGGATGCTCATGATGCTTTACAGCCCTGGCACACGGACAGGGCTGATCGAAGAGCTTCAAAAGATGCAAAAAAGTCTGACCGGCAGAGATAGAAATCTGCGCAGGTGGACGGCCTCGCTGCTTGCAAAACTGGCAGAGATGACGGATGCAGAATATGAGGCACTGGATTTGTATCCGGACGAATAAAGGAGAGGAGGAAAAAGACAGATGATGACGAAAACGGCATATTATATGCAGATGGCACAGGAAGCAGCGGCGCAGATCACTGGCAGCAAAGAGCAGTGGACAGCGTTTTTGACCACATCCGCACGGCTTTATAAGTATCCCTTTGCGGAGCAGCTGATGATCTATAAGCAGAGACCAGAAGCAACGGCCTGTGCAGAGTACGATCTCTGGAATGATCGGATGAACCGCTATGTGAAGCGTGGTTCCAAGGGCATTGCTCTTTTGGACATGCGCGGCGAGCAGCCGAAACTGCGGTATGTATTTGATGTGGCAGATACCGGAGAACGGAAGAATTCCCGACCGGTACAGCTCTGGAAAATGAATGCGGAGCATGAGCAGCCAATCATTCGCGCACTGGATGCAGCATTTGATGTTCCTTCCGGTGCTGGGTCTCTGGTAAATCATATCATGGAAGCGGCAGAACGCCTTGCAAGGGAGTACTGGGAGGAAAACCGCAGGCAGATCAGTGACATCGTTGCAGATTCCTATCTGGAAGGATATGATGAACTCAACATCGGAGCTTCCTTTAAGAAAGCTGCCGCTGTCAGCATCGCATATTCCGTCTTTACCCGGACGGTGGGCAATGCAGATGACTATTTTGAGCACGAGGATTTTCTGGACATTTTTGATTTTAATACGCAGGCTGCCGCCAATGTGCTGGGAACTGCGGTCAGCGAAATGTCCAGCCAGATCTTCCGGGAAATTGAACGCACGATCCGAACCTATGAAAAAGACAAGCAGGCAGAAAGGAGCCAAAACTATGATGGAGCTGAATTACACGAAGAACGGCGATTACCTGATTCCGGACATCCAGTTGTCGGTGCAGGAACAGAAGCCCCTGGGCAAGTACGGGAGGATGCGCAGAGCGTTTCTGCAGGAGAACAACACGCTGCTGTACAATCACCTGATCCTGACCGAGAAGCTGTACCCGCACCTGTGGGAGATTCAGGAGACCGCGACCGCACGGATGGAGCAGATGATGGCGGATCTTCTGAAAGCGAATCCGGCACCGGACAAGAAATCAAACCAGATGGCCTGGGTGCAGCACATGAACATGCTGAAAGCGCAGGCAGAGGAAGTCATTCTGACGGAACTTATCAACAGTTAAACTTCATGAGTCTGTTTCAGTCCGAAGCAGAGCAGATTCAGAAAATTGATGCGGCGGCAGAAAATGCAGCCAAAGAAGCGGAGAGCGAAAAGCCCTCCGCTTTTGTCATTTCTGAGGATGAAATCGACCGGATGCTGCGGACAGGTTCTAATTTTGAAGGCGGTAAAATCCGTATTTATGCGCTGTATCAGCAGCAAGGAGAAGCGAAAGAACGGGCTGCATTCCTGAAAGCAGAATATGGTCTCGGTGGTCACAGCTATACCTTTATGGATGGCAGTCGCGGTTTTGCTGATTATGACGGGAAAGGCATTCTGCTTCGCAATTATGACCATGACCGGGAAGTGCACCTCACATGGTCGGCGGTGGATAAGCGGTTAGACCGGCTTGTGGAAAATGGTCAGTATCTGACTGCGCTGGAAATGGAAGAGTATCGGAAGCTGGAGCAGGAATATGGTGCACCGCTTCCTATGCCAACTGCCGCCCATGTATTTCCGCCAACACCACCGGAACGCTACGATACCGGAAATGAGCATGTGGACAATATGCTGAATACGGCTGCGGATATCTATGCCCGGAGCGAGCTGGCAGCACCCCAGCGGTTTACCGTGATGGAAACTGACTATGGCTATGCGGTTTGGGATGATATTCAGGATGGCATTCATGTGGAGCCGGATGGTGTCAGCGAAGAGTTTACCAGCGAATGGGAGGCAGAGACCTACCGCCAGCAGCTAATTGAAAAAGTCCAGGAACGGGAAGCCAAAGACTGGCTCTATGTTGAGCAGAGCAAGCAGAATTTGCAGCAGGACATTCCATTCCCAGATGTGGAATCCGAAGAAGCACAGAAACTGGCTCAAGCAGAGACAGATCCTCTGGTGCTGGAAATGCAGGAACGCGCCAGAGAACTTGCCAGAGAGTCTGGCTATGCACCGGATGAACGATTTGTAGTTACGATGACCGGCGATAATTTCCCGGATTCTAAAGATGCGTTTGCCATCTGGGATTATGTCAAAGAAGAGTATTACGGATATTCGGACGGAAAAGTGCAGACATTTGCCGATTATGTGAGCGCGTCAGAGGCGTTGCAGGAGATTCGCGGCAGGAACATGGAGGCTGAAAAAGAGCCTGCAACTGTGCAGCCAGAACCCGCAGCTCCGGTGCAGCCGGATTATCGTGTCGGCGATACGTTGTATCTGGACGGAAAGGCATTTACGATTGAAAAAGTCGGGCTTTTCGATGTGGAGCTTCGAGACCCGGATTCCGTGTATCCGATCTTCCGCTCGGAAAGCAAAGAAAATCTGGCAAGGCTTTTGGGGCATGAGGAAAATGTTCACCTGCACAATCTGGTGGTTGATCTGAATCCGGAAAAAGAAGCAGTGTCAAAAGATATTGAGAATTCAGGTACTGTATGGTCGGATGAGGCATTGGATCAGCTCCCGATTACAACTGTGATTGATGGGAGAGTTCAAACGTTTCCTAATGCAGCTGAGGAAGAAGCGTTCCGGGCAGGGCATGAAGCAAAACATGCGGAGAACTACCGCATCAACAGCTTTCACCTCGGCGAAGGCAGTCCCAAACAGAAATTCCGTGCCAACATGGATGCCATCTACACGCTGAAAGCCTTAGAAAATCAGCATAGGGATGCGACACCGGAGGAACAGGAAACGCTGGCCAATTATGTCGGCTGGGGTGGGCTGGCAGATGCCTTTGACGCAGAGAAAACTGCCTGGACAGGCGAATATAAGGAGCTGAAAGCAGCTCTTACGGAAGAAGAATATGCCGCAGCCAGGGCTTCGACTCTGAATGCGCATTACACCAGCCCTACCGTGATCCGTGCAATCTATGAGGCATTGGACGGTATGGGATTTGAGAAAGGCAATATTCTGGAACCGTCGATGGGTGTCGGCAACTTCTTCGGTATGCTGCCGGATTCCATGCTGGGAAGCAGACTGTATGGTGTGGAACTGGATTCCATCACCGGGCGCATTGCGCAGAAATTGTATCCGCAGGCAGAAATCAAGGTGGCAGGCTTTGAAACCACCGACCGGCGCGACTTCTATGATCTGGCCGTGGGCAATGTGCCCTTTGGCAACTACCGTGTCAGCGATAAGCCCTATGATAAACTCGGATTTTCTATCCACAACTATTTCTTTGCCAAGGCATTGGATCAGGTTCGTCCCGGTGGCATCGTGGCCTTTGTTACCAGCCGCTACACGATGGATTCCAAGAATCCGGACGCGCGAAAGTATCTGGCGCAACGGGCAGAACTGCTGGGAGCCATTCGACTTCCTAATAACGCATTCCGTGCCAATGCCGGTACAGATGTGGTGTCGGATATCATTTTTCTGCAAAAGAGAGACCATCCCATTGATATCGAACCGGATTGGGTGCATCTGGGGCTGACATCGGAGGGGATAACCCTCAACAGCTACTTTGTTGACCACCCGGAAATGGTGCTGGGTGAGATTACAACGGAAAGTACCCAGTACGGCAAGGAAGAATGTACGGTCATTCCGATTCCAGGTGCGGATCTGGGAGACCAGCTGCATGAGGCGGTGCAGCACATCGGCGGTCATTATGAAGCACAGGAGCTGGCACCGGAGGAGGAGTTGTCCTTGCAGGGCGAAACTATTCCGGCAGACCCCAATGTCAAGAACTTCTCCTATGCCGTAGTGGATGGGGATGTCTACTTCCGTGAGAACAGCATCATGCGGAAGGCTGACCTTTCTGCGACAGCCACCGGCAGGATCAAAGGCATGGTGGAGCTTCGCACCATTGTGCAGGAACTGATCGACTATCAGTTGAACGATTACCCGGAGGAAGCGATTGCCCAGAAACAGCGGGAACTGAATGTAGCCTATGACCGATTCGCCGATCAGTATGGGCTTATCAATTCCCGTGCAAATGCACAGGCTTTTTCGGAAGATTCGTCTTATTATCTGCTCTGCTCTCTGGAAAATGTGGATGAAAACGGCAGGCTGGAATCCAAGGCGGATATGTTCACCAAACGGACGATTCGACCGGAACGGGCTGTTACCAGCGTGGATACTCCGGCTGAAGCTCTGGCAATCTCCATTGGAGAGCGCGGCAGAGTGGATTTGCCCTATATGTCGGAGCTTTTAGGTACACCAGGGGAATATGAAAAAATCCAGCAGGAACTGCATGGTGTCATTTTCAAAGACCCGATGACGCAGGGCAGCGAGGAAACCGGCTGGGTAACAGCTGATGAATATCTGTCCGGCAATGTCCGGGAAAAGCTCCGCGTGGCAGAGTTGGCTGCGGCCTCTGACCCTGCCTTTGCGGTGAACGCGGAATATTTGAAGAAGGCACAGCCAAAAGACCTGGATGCTTCGGAGATTGATGTGCGTCTTGGTGCCACATGGGTCAATCGGGATTATATCCAGCAGTTTATGGAAGAAACCTTTGAACCGCCGTTCTATCTGCGCCGAAATATTGAAGTGAAATTCTCTCCCATGACGGCAGAATGGCAGATTACCGGCAAGAGTACACCGAGCCGGAACGATGTCCATGCCTATATGACCTACGGCACCAGCCGTGCCAATGCCTACCGGATTTTAGAGGATACGCTGAATCTGCGGGATATTCGTATCTACGATACCGTGGAGGATGCAGACGGTAAGCAAAAGCGAGTTCTGAATAAAAAGGAGACCACCCTCGCCCAGCAGAAACAGCAGGCCATTAAGGATGCGTTCCAGAATTGGGTGTGGAAAGACCCTTATCGCCGTGCGGAACTGGTGGAAAAGTATAACGAGCTGTTCAACAGTACCCGTCCTCGTGAGTACGATGGTTCTCATATCCGCTTTGGCGGCATGAATCCGGAAATCCGGCTGCGTGAACATCAGCAGAATGCCATTGCTCATGTGCTGTACGGCGGCAATACGCTGCTGGCCCACGAGGTAGGTGCCGGTAAGACCTTCGAGATGGCAGCTTCTGCTATGGAGGCAAAGCGGCTGGGACTGTGCCAGAAATCCATGTTTGTCGTTCCGAATCATTTGACCCTTCAGTGGGCAAACGAGTTCCTGCGCCTGTATCCGAGTGCAAAACTGCTGGTGGCAAGCAAAAAGGACTTTGAGACTGCCCGCAGAAAGAAGTTCTGCGCACGAATTGCTACTGGTGATTACGATGCAGTCATCATCGGGCATTCCCAGTTTGAGAAAATTCCGGTGTCCGCAGAACGGCAGGAGCGGATTTTGACTGCCCAGATTGATGAAATCGAAAACGCCATTGCTGAGATGAAATCCCAGAATGGCGAACGTTTCTCCATCAAACAGATGGAAAAGACCCGGAAAGGATTGGAGGCGAGATTGGAGAAACTCCGGGCAACCGACCGAAAAGACGATGTGATTACCTTTGAGCAGCTGGGCGTAGACCGACTGTTTGTAGACGAAGCACATGCCTTTAAGAATCTGTTCCTCTACACAAAAATGCGCAATGTTGCAGGCTTGTCCACATCGGAAGCGCAGAAATCTTCGGATATGTTTATGAAGTGCCAATATATGGACGAGTTGACAGGCGGGCGCGGCATCATTTTTGCGACCGGCACCCCGGTCAGTAACAGCATGACGGAGCTTTACACCATGATGCGGTATCTCCAGTACGGCACATTGCAGCAGAAAGGGCTGACCCATTTCGACAGCTGGGCTTCTACCTTTGGTGAGACCACCACGGCCATTGAGCTGGCACCGGAAGGAACCGGATACCGGGCAAGAACGAGATTTGCAAAATTCTTCAACCTGCCGGAGCTGATGAACATGTTCAAGGAAGTGGCGGATATCAAGACTTCCGATCAGCTGCATCTGCCGGTGCCGGAGGCAAAATTTGAAACCGTGGTAGTGCAGCCTTCGGAGCATCAGCAGGCGATGGTGGCGGAGCTTTCGGAACGGGCGGCGGCTGTGCATTCCGGCGTGGTAGACCCGTCGGTCGATAACATGCTGAAAATCACATCAGACGGCAGAAAGCTGGGACTGGATCAGCGGCTGATGAATCCTCTCCTGCCGGATGACCCCAACAGCAAGCTCAACGCCTGTGTGCGGAATGTGCTTCGGATTTATGAGGAAGGACAGTCGGATAAGCTGACCCAGCTGCTTTTCTGCGACCTCAGCACACCGAAAAACGATGGAACCTTCAATGTCTATGAGGATATCCGCGCCAAACTCATCCAGTCCGGCGTACCAGAAGAAGAAATCGCATTTATCCATGATGCGGATACCGAGGCAAAAAAGAAAGATTTGTTTGCCAAAGTCCGTACTGGGCAGGTGCGGGTGTTGTTAGGTTCGACACAGAAGATGGGCGCAGGCACGAACGTGCAGGACAGACTGGTGGCCGTGCATCATCTGGATGTGGGCTGGCGGCCTGCGGACATGACCCAGCGAAATGGTCGTATCATCCGTCAGGGAAACCGAAACAAAGAAGTGCAGGTTTATCAGTATGTGACGGAAGGAACCTTTGATGCCTACCTCTATCAGACACTGGAGAATAAGCAGAAGTTTATCAGTCAGATCATGACCAGCAAATCTCCGGTACGTTCCTGTGATGATGTGGATGAGCAGGCTCTTTCCTATGCGGAAATCAAGGCACTTTGTGCCGGAGACCCGAAGATCAAGGAAAAGATGGATTTGGATGTAGATGTTGCAAGGCTGAAGGTGCTGAAAGCTGACCATCAGAGCCAGCAGTACCGATTGGAGGATAAGCTGATGAAATATTTCCCTGCGGAAATTGAGAAAACACAGGGGTTCATCAAGGGCTTTCAGTCGGATATTCGGACGGTGGCGGCACATCCGTTGCCGGAAGAGGGATTCTGCGGCATGACAGTGAATAGCACACGATTTACTGAAAAAGCAGATGCCGGTGAAGCAATCCTCGCGGTTTGTAAAGCCAATCAGAGTCTGGAGCCGGTGCCGCTTGGCAGTTACCGTGGTTTCAAGATGGAGCTGACGTTTGATAGCTTCCAGAAAGAGTATCAGGTGCTGCTGAAAGGTGAGATGACCCACCGAGTGCCCATCGGCACCAGTGCTGCGGGCAATATCCAGCGTCTGGACAATGCTCTTGCCGGGATTCCAGCAAGGCTGGAAAAGGCAGAACAGCAGTTGGACAGTCTTAGGAGCCAGCAGGAAGCTGCGCAGGCCGAGCTTGGAAAAACGTTTCCCCAGGAGGCAGAACTGGCAGAAAAGAGTGCAAGACTGGCAGAACTGGACGCACTGCTAAATATGGATGACCGTGGAAATGATGATCCTGACCGTGAAAAAACAACGGAAAAGCCGTCTGTCCTGGCAGAGCTGCGTGACCGTGCCGGTCGCATTCCGCCTGTGACACATCGGGATGATGAGGAGGTGGCACTATGAGTGTTCGGGAACACTGGATCAATGTCCGGGTAAACCCGGAAGAGCTGGCGAGGATTCGTGAAAAGCAGAAGGAATTGGGTATTCGGAATACCGGCGCCTATATGAGAAAAATGGCGATGGACGGGTACTGCGTGAATCTTGATTTGTCGGATGTGGCGCAGGTATCCACCCTTCTTCGCCGATGCAGCAACAACCTGAACCAGTACGCAAAACGCGCCAATGAATCCGGAAGCATCTATGCGGAGGATATCCGGGATTTGCAGAAGCGACTGGATGAACTCTGGGAGATGCAGAAGCTGATCCTGAAGAGACTTTCTGGTATTCGATGACGGCGCAAACGTGCGGAATTTCTATTGCACATGGCACAGATGAAACTGTCTGTGCCGTTACATATTTTTTGGTCTACCTGTTGACATCGTGGTGTTTGGAAAGCGGGTACGGTAAAATGAAGATGAAAAAAACGAAGGGGTGAAATCCATGAAGATCGTATGTTTTTTGTTGAAGCTGGTGCTGAAAATTCTGTTGCTGCCGGTTGCGTTTCTGCTGCGATTTCTATGCTTTATCTGGAATCTGCTGATGCAGCTATCCCTGTGGGTGCTTTCGCCGGTTATGCTTTTCGTTCTTGGCTGCGGCATCTATTCTGTGGTTCGGGCGAGCTGGACGGATGTGTTCCTGCTGACCCTAATTGAGATGGGACTGTTCGCAGCTGCGGTTGGAGCGGGCGGCATCATGGAACTGATGGAACAGCTGTGTGAGCGAGTAGAGGATGTTTTGACAATTTGAGTTCAGGAGGGATTAGATGGATATTCAGTTTATGAAAGATTATTATGATTTACGGTACGAGGAAACAGATGGAGAGAACTATTTTGTGGAAGAGACAGCTTATCAGGAAAAACAGTCTGAGCAATCGAAGATGGAAGACCAGCTGATGGAAATGGTGGGAGGCAGCGAATCTAATGTGTGGAAGCTGTACGAAAGCATCATGTGTGTCTATTTCGATATGGAAGAGATCATCAAGCAGGCCGTTTATTTGCAGGGAGCTTATGACCGAGAACGGATGCTAAAATGAGAATATTGGATTGGTAAGAGCTGCCTTTGGGTGGCTCTTTTTAGATGGAGGAATAAGGAATGGCGGCTACAAGACTAATCGCGCTGCATATCAATAAAGGAAAGACGGTAGCGCAGTGTCTGGCTGACCGTACTGATTATTCTGAGAATGCAGCAAAGACGGAAGATGGAAAATATATCAGCGCGTATGCCTGTGACGCAAAGACCTGTGATGAAGAATTTCTGCTTTCTAAACGGCAGTATGAGCATATCACCGGTAGAACCCAGGCGCATGATGTGATTGCATATCAGATTCGGCAATCCTTTAAGCCCGGAGAAATCACGCCGGAGGAGGCGAACAAGGTTGGATATGAGACGGCCATGCGCTTTACTAAGGGAAAACATGCCTTTATCGTGGCTACCCATGTTGATCGTGCACACATTCATAACCACATTATTTTTAATTCGACTACATTAGACAGCACCAGAAAATTCCGAGATTTTCGCTTATCCGGTCTTGCACTGGCAAGGCTCAGTGATATCGTCTGTCTGGAACACCGGTTGTCGGTCATTATCCGGAAGCCATATGGAGAGCGGCAGAAGAGAACGGAATACCCGGAGAAAAAATCGCAGCGGGATGAAATCTGCGAGGCCATTGATGCAGCATTGGAAAGAAAACCAAAAGACTTCCGGGAACTGATTGGAATTTTGCAGGAAGCAGGGTACGAGTATAAAGATGGAAAACAGCCTTCCCTGCGGGGGAAAGGCCACGCCAGATTTGCTCGCTTCCGCTCTCTTGGCAAAGGATATTCGGTCGAAGAACTCTGCGAAGTGATTGCCGGGAATGCGGTTCACAAAAGCAAATTTACGGAGAAAACCTGCACAAGCGCACGGTCAGCACAGGTGCATCAGAAGGCAGAGCTGTCGTTCCTTATTGATGTCCGTGCCAAAATGCAAGCAGGCAAAGGTGCAGGGTATGCGCGTTGGGCGAAAGTCTTTAATCTGAAGCAGATGGCAAAAGCTATGATGTTCATGGAAGAGCATGGAATCAAGAGCTATGCAGAGCTGAAGGAAAAGGCGGATGGAATTTCTGAAAAATGCGATGCGCTGCTGGAATCTGTAAAGGCAGATGAAGCACGGATGTCAGAAGTGTTGATGCTGCGAAAGCATCTACTCAATTATGCCAAGACAAAAGATGTTTTTGCTGCGTATAAGGCATCCGGCTACAATCGGGAGTTCTATGAAGCCCATCGAGATATGCTGGTCTTACGCAGCGCAGCGAAAAAGGCATTTGATGCCTATAAGAAAGAGAACGGTTCTGACAAAAAGCTCCCGCGCATCAGCGAGCTGAACACAGAGTATTCAATGCTTCTGGAACGAAAGAAAAGCTCCTATGCAGAGTACCGCAAGACCAAATCGGAAATGCAGGATTGGCTTGTGGCACAGAAGATTGTGCAGGAAATTCTGAAAGAGGACGAACAGAAGAAAGAGCAGCTGCATGAGCAGGAAGTGCGGCAGGAAGAAGAAAATAGACAAAGCAGTCGATGATGGAAAGTCCGGTGCAGTGTGGGTGTAATGCTCATGCTGCACCGGGCTTTTTCTCTTTGGCAGGAACTGCCGTTAAAGCATCCGAAACGGATGCGCAGCCCGATGCCGCAGGCAGCGTTCTAAGGGGATTGGGGAGTCTCCCCAACAAGCAGAAAATCGCTTTCGTGTCACGAAAGCCCTGCTTGCAGAAGAGTGAAAAGTGTTTTGAACGCACGATTTTCTGTTTACTTAGAAGATGATAAGTGCTATACTTGAAAATAGAGAAATTATACCCATGGGCAGGTTGTTTTTAAGCAGGAGGCAAAGACGATGGCGGTATCATATAACAAGTTGTTTAAGCTGTTGATTGACAAGAAAATGAAGAAGAAAGAGCTGTGCGAGCTTGCCGGAGTCAGCGCAAGTACTATTGGAAAAATGGGGCGCGGAGAACCTGTTTCTATTGAAATGGTAGAAAAAATCTGTCTTGCATTAGGATGTACGGCTGACGATGTGTTAGATTTCATCCAAGAGAGTCCAGATAATGGGACAGCTGATAATGTAGAATAAGGATGGTGGCCGAATGGGAAGGATAATACAGTATCGGCTGCTCCAATCCGAAAATCAAACAGGAATGATGCGACCAGTTGTCTACTGTGATGAAAAATACTGCGAAAGTTTGCAGCAGGTTTCATTAAATGAGAAAATTGCGGCTCTGCTCATAAAAATTAAACCGGAACGAAGAACCATGAGGATTGAAAGATGCTTTCAGGAAGTTCTTGCAAATATTCCGGAAAACAGTTGTATTCGAGACTTTGATGTGCTGTTCAATCCAGCATACAAGATAGATGTTTTGCAGCTTCTTACAATTGCGAATCGAAGCAAGCCTTTTTCTGTTTTGTGGCCGGGAACCATGATAGACGGAAAATTGGTTTATGCGGAAGATAGATATGCGGACTATAAAGAATACGATGTAGAACGATACGACATAACCTGTGTCGTTTAAGGGAGGATAAAAAAGTGAAGTACTCAGACTTGATCAGCTTCAACCCGATTGAGGATGTCATTCAGCTTACTACGGCGGATGATGCGAACCGGGCGAAAGAGTATGTGAAATCTTATGTTATGTCTGATACCATGGCGGCAAATCTGAAAAGCCCGGTATTGGATCAGCTTCAGATGGACGAAGTGGTTGATAACAAGGGTGTTCTTGTTGTTGGTAACTATGGTACTGGTAAATCACACTTGATGAGCGTGATTTCTTCTATTGCCAAGGATGCGGATAACCTTCAGTATCTCCAGAATAAAAACTTTGCAAAAGAGATGGAGTGCATCGCAGGCAAGTTTGAAGTACTTCGCATTGAAATCGGCGGCGTAACGATGTCGCTACGTGAAATTCTGTTTGGCTTCATCGAAGACGATTTTGCGGCACGAGGAATTGATTTTGAAGTGCCGGATTTTGATACAGTCCGCGATAATAAAAAGCTGATTCGAGATATGGTGATGGCCTTCTCCGCAAAGTATCCGGATAAGGGATATCTGATTGTTGTGGATGAGTTCCTGAGCTATCTGACTTCCCGTGACGAGCGGCAAATTGTCCTCGACCTTGAGTTTTTCCGCGCACTTGGCGAGATGTGCTCCAAGAGCAAACTGCGCGTAATTTTTGGTGTGCAGGAGAAGATTTTTGATAATCCGCGATTCAGCTTTGTGTCGGATACACTGAAACATGTGTCGGATCGTTTTACGCAGATTGTCATCACCAAAGAGGCAACATCTTATGTTGTGTCTGAGCGTATCTTGAAGAAAACGCCTGAGCAGAAGGCTTTGATTCGCAAGCATTTGGAGAAATTCTCAATGCTTTATACTGGTATGTCTTCCCGGATGGACGAGTTTGTAGATCTGTTCCCAATTCATCCGTCCTATATTGATGTGTTCAATAAGATTTACCTGATTGAGAATCGACATATCCTGAAAAACATCTCGATGACGATTCGCGATATTTTTAACCGCGATGTGCCAGAAAATGAGCCTGGCATCATCTCTTTTGATAATTATTGGCCTGCAATCAAATCCAATGGATTGCTCAAGAGTGATGTGACCATCAACCGCGTTGTTACTGCCAGCGGACAGCTGGAGGATATCATTAACCGTGCGTTCCCTAAGGCAGCATACAAGCCGCTGGCAATTAAAATTATCTATGCACTGAGTGTCCATCGCCTGACTACGAATGGCTTGGATGTGCATTTCGGACTGACGGCAGAGAATCTGAAAGATGATCTTTGCCTGTTCCTGCCGATGCCGGAGCAGGATGCAGACTTCCTGTTGGCTCTGATTAAGACTACGCTGAAGGATATCATGACCACGGTATCCGGTCAGTTCATTATCTACAACGATGCCAATAACCAGTATTACATTGATGTGGATAAGGTCGTTGACTATGATGAGAAGATCAAACAAAAGGCTTCCATCATGGCAGATGGCGAACTGAATCGCTATTTTTATCAGCTGATTTACAGCTGCCTCGATTGGGATGCAAAGCAGTATGTTCCTGGATTTGAGATTTATCAGCGTGACCTGAACTGGGATAGTCATAACATTTTCCGTGAAGGCTATCTGTTCCTCGGTCTGCCGGGAGAGCGCAGCACTGCGCAGCCGGAACGGGATTTCTATATCCATATTATGCCGCCATACAGCAGCGGCAGTATTGCTGTGAAAAATTTGGAGGATGAAGTTTATTTCTTCTTCAAATCCACTGCGGAGTTCAAGGAGATTCTGGGCTTCTTCTCTGCTGCCAATGCACAGGCACAGATCAGTGAAGGCAAAGATAAGGATGCCTATCTGAGCAAAGCGGCGATGATCCGCAAAAAGCTGATTAAGTATCTGTGTGAAAATAAGAACACCTGCTTTGATATCCAGTATAAGGGGCAGAAGCGGCAGATGATCGAAGTGCTCCGTGGACGCTATAACCGAGATATGGACTTTAAGGACACCGTTGATTTGGCGGCTTCCCTGTGTCTGGATGAATATTTCTGCGGCAAATATCCGGATTGTCCTATGATGAAAACAAAGGTAACTCGGAAAAACATGGCAGAAAATGTACGGCAGGCATTTGATTATTTTGCTGGTCGTAAAACGCAGACGGCAACCTTGATGCTCCAGAGCTTTGGCGTTCTGGATGGCGATAAGATTCGACCGGAAGGTTCCAAGTATGCAGCTTACTACATTGACCAGCTGAAACAGCTGCCGCCGCAGGGCGTTATCAATTATTCGGATATCTTTAATGTCAAATACGATGATCAGTATGAAGATAAACATTTCAAGATCAACTATCTTTTTACACCGATCATCTTCCTGTCCATGGTGTATGCGGGCTATGCAACGATGACTCTGCGCAATGGCACTGTTTTGAGTGCATCGAATCTGGATACTGTACCTCGCATTGGTGTTCTGGACTTGTATGAGTTCAAATATCTGGCACGGCCTGCGCAGATGGCAATGGCAGAGCTGAAAAAGCTTTTTGATGTGCTGGAAATCAATCCGGTTCTGTTGGACAACCCGAATGACCGTGATGAGGGAGTAAAACAACTGCTGAAAAAAGCGCAGGAAACGAGCAACTCTGCTGTTCTTGCGAACCAGAAGCTGAACAATGGATTTGAGCTTTGGAATGAACCGCTTGTGGATGCGCAGCATTTGATCGCTATGCAGAAAGCCTGTGCAGCAGTTAAGGATGAATTCAGCAATTATTCTGCTCGGTTCAATACTCCGGCGAAGCTGAACAACTTCACGCTGACCTTTGAGGAAATTGATAAGCTGGCGGAGCAGATTACACTGATCAAAGCGATTGCGGAATATGTGACTTTCAAAACGGATTGCGCAAACAATGTTTCCTATCTGAGTAACATTGAGTTCATCGACCTTGGCGCAAACTTCAAACAAAAACTGGAAGCTGCAAAAGACGAATTCCGTTCTGCACGCGATAGCATTCTGACCGGTACATCCGGAGATGCAGCTGCACAGAAGGTAAATGCTGCTCTTGAAAAGGTTAAAGAAGAGTATATCGGCATTTATTTTGAAGAACACAAGAAAAAACGCCTGGACATTGACGATGCAAAACGACGCGGTAAATTACAGGAGAGTTCCGTACTGGCAAATCTGCGTAAGTTGCGTGGCGTTGAAATCCTTTCGGCAGCCAAACTGACAAAGATCGAGCAGGACATGGCTAACTTGAAAGTCTGCTATGAGCTGACACCGACTGAGCTGAAAACAACTCATATCTGCCCGCATTGCCATTATAACCTTGGTGATCAAGTGCCGAATGTAGCGGGCCAGCTGGATAATCTGGATATTCGGATTGATGATCTGGTGACGGAGTGGACGCAGACTCTGTTGAATACGATTTCTGACCCGATTGTGGCAAGCCAGAAAGAGTACCTGAGTGCAGAACAGCAGAAAGCGATTGATGATTTTATTACATCCGGTACTTTGCCGAAGCGTGTTGACGATTTCTTCATCAAGGCGATTCAGGCATTGCTGAAGGGCTTTGAACCTGTGGTAGTGGATGCAAAAGATTTGATGGATAAGCTGACGAAGCTGCCGCCAATGGATGAAGCTACTTTCAAACAGAAGCTGAATGAGCTGATTGCTGGCTATACCAAGGGCAAAGACGAAGGTAAACTCCGCATTATTGTCAAATAAGATTGTGCAAGTGCCGCTTGCACAATTTAGAAAACGAAAGTGAGGAAACAGCTATGGAACGCAGAAAGCTGACCAAAGAAGATATAGATAAAGTGCGCAATATCGAGGGCTTTCCCATCGGTACGGATGAGGATATCATCGCTCTCTCGGATGCGCCGTTTTATACTGCCTGCCCGAATCCCTTCATCGAGGATTTTATCAAGGAGTATGGCACTCCGTATGATGAGGCAACAGACGATTATCACAGAGAACCGTTTGCGGCAGATGTGAGTGAAGGTAAGAACGATCCAATTTATAATGCACATACTTACCATACAAAAGTGCCACATAAGGCCATTATGCGGTATATTCTTCATTACACCAATCCAGGAGATATTGTCTTGGATGGTTTTTGTGGTACTGGAATGACCGGTGTGGCGGCGAATATGTGCGAGCATCCGGACAATGAATTTAGGATGACAATAGATCATGAAATGCCATATGTTAAGTGGGGCCGTCGATATCCGGTATTGAATGACCTTGCTCCCATTGCAACTCTTATTTCCAGAAATTACAATGCCGATTTTGATGTCACGGAGTTTGAGAGAGAGGCTGAAAAAATACTCGAAGATACTAAACGTGAATGTGGATGGATGTATAAAACAAATCCGACAGAAGATGGTCAAAATTCATTTGTTGAAACACAAGGGACAATACTGTATACAGTCTGGTCAGACGTGTATATTTGTCCTCATTGTGGGAACGAAATTGTGTTCTATGATGCAGCTGTTGATTCAGAAACTGGAAAGGTGGCAGATAATTTTAAGTGCTCAGCTTGTGGTGCAACGCTAAAGAAACGGGACTGTGATAATGCGTTTGACACATATTTTGATGAAAAAACCAATGATACAAGAAGGATTATCAAACAACGACCAGTTTTAATCGCTTATCAATTCGGCGGAAAGCGATATAAAAAAGCTCCGGATGACAATGATCTTTCAATCTTAAGTAAAATTGAAAACATGTCTATTCCATATTGGTATCCTTCCAATAGAATGTGTGAAGGAAAGGAAAGCCGACGGAATGATAAAATCGGTTTGACACATGTGAATCATTATTTTTATAAGCGTACACTTGCAACACTTGCGAAAATGTACGACCTGATTTGCAAATCTGAACATGCCGATATGTTGAAAATATGGTTCACGAGTCAAATCATAAACATAAGCAAAATGAACAGATATCGTCCGCAGGTGTCATTTCCGTATAATCCTCTAAGTGGAACACTGTATGTGTCTTCTATGGTGAGTGAGGCAAACCCATTTAATGCTTATGAAGGGAAAATAAAAAAGTTTAGTTTAGCATTACGCAATAATGCTGGTAATTGTTCTTGTATCTCTACAGGATCGACAACGCAACTTCTGGTTGGTGATAATGTGTGCGATTACATTTTTACCGATCCTCCGTTTGGAGCCAACCTAAATTACTCTGAATTGAGTTTTCTGTGGGAGTCTTGGATAGGAGTGACAACGCGCAGTAAATTTGAGGCAATAGTGAATCAAGCTGTTGGCAAAGCATTACCGGAATATCAGGAATTGATGACACGCTGTTTTGCCGAATATTTTAGGATTCTAAAGCCAAACAGGTGGATGACTGTGGAATTTCATAATTCACAAAATGCTGTTTGGAACGCCATTCAAGAAGCATTACAGAAATCCGGCTTTATTGTTGCTGATGTAAGAACATTGGATAAGCAGGGAAGCAGTTTCAAGCAAGTAACAGCTGCTACCGCAGTGAAACAGGATTTGGTAATTTCGGCATATAAACCAAAAGAGAGCTTTATTCGAGAGATGGTGGAAAAGGCAGGAAACGAGGATACAGCATGGTCGTTTGTTCGGCAACATCTGTCTAATATTCCAGTAGTTGTAATCAAGAATAACCGTATTGAAGTTTCGGCAGAGCGTCAAGCGTATCTGCTCTTTGACCGTATGGTTGCTTACCACATCATGCAAGGAATCCCGGTGCCACTGGATTCTACTGACTTTTACCGTGGATTGGACGAGAAATTCCTAAAGCGCGATAATATGTACTTCTTGCCGGATCAGGTCAATGAGTACGATACCGCTCGTATCACAACCGAAGTGGAGAATATCCAGTTCGAGCTGTTTGTTACAAATGAGAAGTCTGCTATTTCTTGGCTGTATCAGCAGCTGGATGAGCAGTTCTGCGGTCCGCAGACCTACGCAGAGCTTCAGCCGAAGTTCATGCAGGAAGTTAAGGCGGTTGATAAGTATGAGCAGATGCCGGAACTTGCCACTATCCTGGAAGAGAACTTCCTGCAAGACGAGAAAGGTCGTTGGTACATCCCGGATGTGACCAAAGAGGGCGATCTGGTCAAACTGCGTGAGAAGAACCTGTGGAAGGAATTTGAAGGCTACATGAACAGCAAGGGCAAGCTGAAGCTGTTCCGTTCGGAGGCCATCCGTGTGGGATTCTCGCGCCTTTGGAAAGAAAAGAACTATAAAGCTATCGTTGATATCGCAGAACGTCTGCCGGAGCAGACCATTCAGGAGGATTCCAACCTGCTGATGTACTATGATATCAGCCTTGGGCGTGTTTGATAGGAGGGATTTAGTTTGAAATTTACGGAATCTATGCTGACGAATTATTCTCAGCCTCTCAGTGCAACTGAGGATGGACAGTGCAAGAACGCAATCCGTATGGTAGCCGATGCGTTGAAAACACTTGGATTTACCGATGATAATGCGGCCATTACACCGCTGTATACTGATACGTTTGCGTATTCTTTGCAGATGCGCCGTTCATCGGATTCGCGTAATATCAAGCTGTTCGTACAAGGTTCCTATGCAAACAATACAAATGTCCGCACTGAGAGCGATGTAGATGTTGCGGTGATTCAGGAAGAAACATTTTTGCCGGAGTATCGGAAGGATTCTGTATATCCACAAAGTGGAGCAGATTACGGATTTACTCCTGCGCCAGCGGCGGCAAAGACTTTTAAGGACGAAGTACAAGAGGCATTGAAGTGTAAATTCGGCACTGATGTTGAGAGAAAGAACAAATCCATAAAGGTTCATGGTAATACATATCGCAAGGATGCTGATACTGTTCCCTGTCGTCGATATCGTGACTATCGCCAAGATTATAGGCGTGATGCAAGTAACTTTGTGGGTGGTGTTGTTATTTATCCTGATAATGGTGGCATGATCATCAATTACCCGGAGCAGCATATTGCAAACGGTCGGAAGAAAAATAACGATACGAACCATCATTATAAGAAAATGGTGCGCATTATGAAGAAAATGCGCTATCTAATGGAAGATAGCTATATTACAGCATATAGCAGTGCGGCAAAAAATGTCAGTTCGTTTATGCTTGAATCGCTACTTTGGAATATTGAGGATTCCTGGTATCGTACCTACTGCGGGACCTACCGTAAGGTGTATGCATTCAGTCAGCTGATTGCAACATTACAAAATCGAAAGAATGATTTTGGGGGATACAAAGAAGCAAATGGAATAAAGGAGTTATGTCCGAAACCGAGTGACTATACGAATCTGTGTAACTTTATAGATCAGTTGGCTTCTTTTTACGAGTATGAGTAAGGAGATGGCAGCGAATGAACGAACGGATACAAAAACTTATAAAACCAGGAATAATCATAGCTGCTCTTACATTTGCGATTTGTTGCTTAATTAAGAAGCCGCAGGAATTTGGAGACTATACATCTAACGTTAGTTATGCTGTGACTGTGGTGACGCTCATCTTTTATATTTATGAAAAATGGGCGTGGCAAATTATTCCTTGGAATCGGCCTCCAGTTTTGAAAAAACAGTATAGCGGAACTATTCGTTATACATTTAAGGGAACAGCAGGCGAAAAACCAATCGGTATTCAGATTAAACAGACATGGTTGGGGATTGATATAAAGACTAACACGGATATAAATTCAAGTGTCACGATTACAGCAGCGATTGTGAGTGAATTCGGACAAGATATTTTGTACTACACCTATATGACAAATCCGTCTGCTGCAACGCAGAAGACTAATCCGATTCAACATGGTACATGCAGAATGGTACTTGAAGGTGATAACAAAACTATCCGTGGAAAGTACTGGACTTCGAGCAACACAACAGGCGATATTGAATGGAAAGCAGTAGAAAAGAGGAAATGATGTAATGCACGCAACAGGTGATTTCGTTTTTGACACAATAGAAAAAGCAAATGTGCAGGTTTTGGAGAAGATCGAAGCATGGGGCTATATTTCTTATAAGGTCTTTAACCCAGCAACCGGTCGGGTGTATAAGGCAAATGAGGAACAGCTTAGCTCATCGGGCAGTACGATGCAGTATGATGAAAATTATCTGCGCTATGTTACGCTGCTCTCTAAAATCAAAAACGAAACTGCCGGTGGCTTTCTTTCTTCTCTTGCCAGCGGAATTATTCCCTTGCCGCACCAGCTCCATGTGTTGAACCGTGCAATGGAGACCAACAACATTCGCTATATTCTGGCGGATGAAGTTGGTCTTGGTAAGACGATTGAAGCTGGTATGATCATCCGTGAATTGAAGAGCCGTGGTCTTGTTAGTAGGATTCTCGTTGTTTGCCCGACTGGTCTGGTGACCCAGTGGGCAAGCGAGATGCAGGAAAAGTTCCATGAGAAATTTCAAGTAATTTTGCCATCCGATTATGATACGATTCGCCGCCTGACGGATAATGATGATGTGTATGGTCAGTTCGATCAGGTGATTTCCCCGATGGATTCTATTAAGCCGATTGAAAAACACGCCGGTTGGAGTGAGGAAAAGGTTGAAAAGTACAACGAGGAACGAATCTATTCCATCATCAACAGTGGATGGGATTTGATCATCATAGATGAGGCGCATCGTGTGGCTGGTTCCTCCGGCGAAGTGGCTCGCTACAAGCTGGGCAATCTGTTGGCACAGGCAAGCCCATATCTGCTGCTGTTGTCAGCAACACCGCATAATGGCAAAACTGAGCCGTTTTTGCGGCTGATTCGTTTGCTGGATGCGGATGCTTTCCCGAATGCCAAATCTATTGTCCGAGAACAGGTTGCTCCATTCCTGATCCGCACGGAAAAGCGCGAGGCCATTGACAATAATGGTAATCTGCTGTTCAAGAACCGTATCACTCATCTTGTGACGATTTCATGGGACGAACGCAATAATTTACAGCGGGAACTGTATGAGATGGTCAGTTCCTATGTCGCAAAGACCTATAACAAAGCACTGCGCAATCGCAAGAAAAATATGTGCCTGATCTTCCTGTTGATTATCATGCAGCGCATGGTGACGAGCAGTACTGCGGCCATTCGACAGAGCTTGGAGCGCAGATTAAATGTTCTTCTGGAGCAGCGCACCTGCGTTGGTAATTTAAGGGAAGAAGATTTGGATGAACTGAACATCGAGGATGGTGTTGAGGATGCTCTCGAAGCGATTTCTCTGGACATGGAGTTGGAAATCGAAGAGCTGAAGCAGATTATCTCCCTTGCAAAACAAGCACAGTTCCAGAACCAGGATGCAAAAGTGGAGCCGCTGTTGAATGAGATTGATGCTATTTTGAGTGAGGATCGCACACAAAAGGTTATTATTTTTACAGAATTTGTTGCTACGCAGACTTATTTGCAGGAGCTGCTTGTGAATAGAGGCTATACGGTAACGATTCTAAACGGCGGCATGAGCATTGACGAACGAAATGCTGCCATGCAGGAGTTTAAGACCAGTACCAGTATTTTCATTTCGACAGATGCCGGTGGCGAAGGTCTGAACTTGCAGTTTGCCAATATTATCATTAACTATGACCTTCCGTGGAACCCAATGAAAATCGAGCAGCGATGTGGTCGTGTTGATCGTATTGGTCAGCAGAGAGATGTGCATATTTATAACTTTATTGTGGGCGAAACAGTAGAAAACCGTGTTCGTGAAGTGCTGGAAGAAAAACTGTCCGTTATTCTGAAAGAAATGGGCGTTGATAAGTATTCCGATGTTCTGGACAGCGAAGTAGCAGAATGTGACTTTACGGATGTATATATGCGCTCCATTGGTCATGCTTCACAGGTAGAGAAGAATCTGTACCCAGTTGAGGCAGAGATGAAGCAGCAGCTTACGAATGCGCAGAAATATAAAGATGTGATCCGAGAAGAGAAAGACTTGACAAAACTTGTCGGAACAGAGTCGAATTTCGATGTAGACAGTGCGCTCCGCACAATGCTGACCTATTATGAGTGCTGGCAGGGGCATGACCCGCGTTTGATTGACCGCATCAGCATTGCAGATGAAGAAATCACACAGCATTTGAAGACGGAGTTGGTGCAGGATCGGACGGCACCGCTTATGTCCATCCAGATTGACAACTTCCCCAATGAGGAAGGCTATTTTATGCTTTGGGAGCTGTCTATCTCTGAAAAAGAGAGCGGAAAGCGGATTTTGCCGATATTTGTCAACAGCGCAATGGTATTGCGACCGATGGCAGGAAAGCGTATTATGGATGTTTTCCTCGATGGAAACAGCAAGCTCCGGGTTTCGTCTGCGTCGAATGTGGATGCGGAAATTTATTCTAAGCTTGAAAAAAGTTGCATGGATTTTGCCTATGACACATTTGTTGAATTAAAAGAGAAGCAGATGCAGCAGAATGAGGAGAGTTTCAAGAAATATATGTATGCTTTGGAGCTGAGGCAAGAGGCTGCGGAACATATTGGGATTGAGAATATCCGGAGAAGCCGCCTGCAAAAGCTGCAAAAAGAAAAGGCAAACATTGAAGCACAGCACAGGAAAGGCTCACAGGTATATCCGGATTTTAGGTTAATTATGATGGCAAGATTGGAGGCGTAACAGATGTTTGGAGACTATGTGTTTGAAAAAACAGCTGCACAGTATACGAAAAAAATGATGCTCGTTGATGCAGATCATCTGGAAGAAAAAGCGCATTATAGCGCGGTGTTTCAGGCACATGGCTTCAGGACTGTTGTGTATACTGATGATTTGAACTTCCGGGTTAATAATACAAGCCTTCTAAATGGAGAGGAAAAGCTTGCGATTCTGGTGCAGCCGGGTGTTTATGTGCCATATGATATTCGGAAAAAATGCCGGGAGGAAGAAATTTCGTTCGAGTCATTATTTCCAAAGTTGAATAGCGTAGTTTTGCGAGAAAGCAAAAATCTGGATTTGGAACTGCTTACGCTGGCATATCAGACTGATTTTGAGGAATACCATGAACGGAAAAAGACGGAAATGTTTCTTCGCCTCAAAATGTATGCTCAGAAAAATGTTGAGCTATATTTGAGAGATTTATACGAATGTGCATTAAACCAAGCGAAAAGTGTTGAAGATTATAGGGCTTGGTTTGAACTTGCGGAGAAAAAAGCAACGATTGATGTAACCGCAGCAGAACACAATGTTGACATTGATACTTCGGAATTGAATCGGGCGTTCTGCGCCTATGCGATGAAAAATTTTGGAAAGCTGTCTTCGGAAATCAACCTGGAATCACCGGTCATGGTAAGCAGTGTCATGGATTATATCCATGACCATAGTGAAAAGGCTGCCATTATCGTAATGGATGGTATGTCAGAATTTGACTGGACGATATTGAAAAGATCGTTTGCGGGAATTTGTTATCGTCAAAGTGCTGCCTTTGCCATGATTCCATCTACGACATCTATTTCTCGCCAATGCCTACTGAGTGGAAAATATCCCAGTCAGCTGATTGAACCGTGGAAGCAAAGTAAAGAGAAGAATGAATTTTACGAATGCGCAAGAAAATATGGGTATAAGGACAATCAGATAGGCTACGAACGAGGGTATGATGCAAGCTTTTCGGCGTTTGTAAAGTGTGGGGCTGTCATCATTCTTGATATTGATGAATTGGTTCATGCCCAATATCAGGGACGCATTGGAATGTTGAATGATGATACGGTGCTGATGAAACAAAATAAGCTTGCTGAGTTGACCAAAAGATTGTTGCAGGATGGCTTTGATGTCTATATTACAGCAGATCATGGAAACACGCCTTGTAAAGGACTGGGACGATTGACCGGCTCTGGCGTTGAAGTCGAAACAAGAAGCCACAAAATGGTGGTCTTGAAGGATTTTGCTAATAAAGACAGTTTGATAGAACGATACGGCCTTTTGGAATATCCGAAATACTACTTGCCCAAAGATTATGACTATCTAATCTGCAATGTAGGGGATTCTTTGGATATCAAAGGTGAAAATGTAATGACGCATGGCGGGATTTCGCTTGACGAAGTGGTGGTTCCGTTCATAATCGCGAGGACGGAGGATTATCATGGCTAAAATGGTTGGTTTGTCAAGAAAACTGAAATTACCTTGGCTGAAATATACGGTTGATTTAGTGGCGGACGGCACAGCGGAATCGGAGATTAAAGATAAGCTCAATGAGTATTTGAGCTATGAGATTGATAGCCCAACGGTTCTTCGTAAGACCAGAGAGATTTTGATGAACATCTGGGTTTATGACAATCCATACAGCTCCTGCTTAAAAAGCGAGGCAGTACAACTGATAGAAAAGTATCCGGAATATGCGGTGAGTATCAACTGGTGCATGATGTTGGCGGCATATCCGGTGTTTCTTGATATGTGCAAACTTATTGGAAAAATGTCGGAATTTCAGGATGAAATAACACTTGCCCAGTTAAAGCAAAAGCTATTTGATGAGTGGGGAGAAAGAACAACCTTATATCATTCGATTGATAAATTGATTTCAACATTGAAGGAATTCGATGTGCTACGCTGTGAAAAACCGGGAAAGTATCACATCAACAGGATGACAGTAAATAATGAACAAGTCAGTGCATTTATGGCATATGCAGTGATGAATATTGATGACAGTGGATACTACTCTTTTCAGGAATTGAATGATTCAGTATATCTGTTTCCCTTTGAATATCATGTTGAAAAGGAAACTATTGTTTCAGATGACAGATTTTCAATCAGTACATTTGGTGGTGAGATTTCGATATCTTTAACTTGAAATGAAATATCCGGGAAAGGAGATTTTTATGGCTGATAATCGAAAGAAAGCCTCGATGTCACAGGTTCTGACAGATATAAAGCCTTACATAACGAAAAAGTTTATGGCGGCTCCCTGTGTTAAGGAGCAAGACATTCAGGCTATTTGTCAAATTCTCCTGCCCAGATACAAGAATGTACAGCTTATGCAGGGACTGACCAACAACAAGCTGGATTTCAGAATTCAGGTAAAAGGTTTGTTCGGGACAGAAGAGAAACGGTTTGAAGTGGTTGGCGGTGATAAGAAAAGACCAGCAACCAAGAAGAAATCCGACCTGGGCTGGATTGATCGGCTGGAAGAAATAGATGCTGCATTAGATGATTTTTGATGGCGATGCAGTGTGGAGGAGGTGCGGCTAAGTGACCTGGGCTGAATATTATGAGCGATATGACGGATGGCAGGAAAGTACTCAGTATAGCCGTCTGGCCTCTATCAAGGACTTCGGACCGGATGGAAGTCCATCTGAGGAAATATGTGACTGCATTCAGTATGTGGATACGCGCACAGCGACCAGCATTCTTCGCAGAGCATTAGCAGCGGGAGTCCGGTTTCGAGCCGCGGAAGTTGCGGAGATTGCAGATAGCGGGCAAATCGAAGATGAAGAAGCACTGGAAAAGTTGATTCAGACAGCTGTGGATGCTTATACGGGGGAACAGCTGGATACGCTGCTGAGCTGTCTTCCTGATCCGAAACCGGTGTTTGAGTTGATTGATAAGATTACTTCCAAACCAACGCACTTTACAGAGGAGGATGTTCTGACACTGCTTCCTAATCTGCCAGATGAGGAATCCATCTATCAGTTGGTCAACTCGACAGATGCGATTTTCACAGAAAATGGGCTGAATGAGTTATGTGATTATGGTGTGGACGAGTCTCTGATTAGGAAGATTTCAAAGCGCAGTGGCATTCCGTATGCTGATCCAGATGAGCCTGACGAGGAAATTTCGCTTAAAGAGGCACAACCGAAGAAGCCGGGACTGTTCAGCAGTATACTAATGGGAATGGCTCTGGCTGGCAGTCCTAAGCCTAAAAATACAGGCAAATGCACGGGAGATTGTGCTCATTGTCCTCCCCACTATGGTTATCGCTATGGGCGATGGTATTATGGACATGGGCATACACATGGCTGCGAATTCTGTGGAAATGGAGGATGCAGTGGGAAGTGCAACATAGATTGACTTCGCTTGCAATGTGGAATGACACGCCAAGAATTATTTACATGGATACGCCAGCAGTACGGCACAGAGCCGGAATACCCCTGGCATGACTGGAATGCGGTGCTGCGGCACAACGACAATAACAAATGGTATGGTGTAGTTCTGGAAGTATCTGCTGATAAGTTGGGACTGCCGGAAGCAGGCATCATTGATGTCCTTAATGTGAAAAGTGATCCGCTGCTGATAGGCTCTCTTCGTGGGCAAGACGGCTATTTTCCAGCCTATCACATGAATAAGGAAAAATGGCTTAGTATTCAGCTTGGCAAACCAGAACTGGATGATGCCATCAAAGACCTGCTTTCTTTGAGCTATGAGCTGACGGCACCGAAGAAGCGCAAACCAAAGTCATCAGCAAAAAATCCGGGAGATTTCGCAAATGGCAAAGAAAAAGAAACTGACGAAGGCTGAGCGAAAGGAAGCTCGCCTCCGAAAAGGCAAGCAGTGGCTGCTCACCTATACCGGCTCACCGAAAAAGATGAACAAGCATTACCGGGAACGCTTTCATGTGGATGCTGTGACTGCCGCTAAAGATTTGCAGGAGCTTGGAGTCAATTATACACAAGAGCAGCTTGACCAGATTAAACAGGCTGAAGAACAGCGGCTTCGGCAGCGGAGAATGGAGCGGGAAGCGAAAGAACGGGAACGGCTGGGAGAACTGTATGAGGACTGCGATGGTCGTTTTGCCTTTATCGCCGGATATACAGATGGCGGCGCACCGTATGGTGTGATGTGGGAAGAAGTCGGCATTGATCCGGGACTGCCGTTCGAGGAAAAAGTGAAGCTCTATCACATGCAGATGTTAGGCTGATAATTGTGCAGACGGCATCTGCACAATTTGCAACAAAAAAGAGGAGCCGGTCAAGGCTCCTCGAAGATACGTTATTTCAAAAAGTTGCTTTTATGTTCCAGTGCGTGCAGATTATAGCCAAGTGTGGCCAGGTGTGCTACCTTCAGCGCAACCAGATTGATGTCAGTGGACATCGCGCTGGCGATCTGCTCGGCTGTGTATCCATACTCATAGATGTAACGAAGGACTTCGTTGCTGTCCATCAAGATCTCCGCTGCTACGATGTTCGCTTCATATTCCGGTTTGGATTTCATGTCGTAGAGCATGAACTCATGAATCGGGGTGGTTTTCGCCATATTCCGGTGAAGCTGATCATGCCCTAATTCATGTGCGCACACGATGCGCAGCATGTTTTCATCCAGACTGTTATTCAGGAAAATAAAGCGATTTCGCTTAATCACCCGGTACATTCCCTTCAGGGAACCAAAATTTTCGCAAAGCATAACATTGATACCAAGCTGCCTTGCAATTTCAAAAGGGTCTCTGGAACCGTAGCGTTTTACCAGTTTCTCACCGACCCGTGAAAGCTGTTCCGCATTCATCATACCACCTCCAGTTTACAGTATAGCGAAAAGTGTGTACGATAAATATCACTGATCGGATTTTTTACGCCTCGTTTTCGGGGCGTATTTTTTATTGTTCTCTTTGGCAATCCAGTAGGCATCGGTCAGAGCTTTATAAGCTCCTTCGATGGCATCTTCGCTTAATTCGCCGCCAGCGAACATACCGGTCACTTCGCTGACCAGTTCTTCAATATCTTTGGCTGCTTTTGCGCCACCTTTTTCATGAGCTTCTACGACATAGGTGCCGCTGCTTCCCAGCAGGTACTCGGTAGTAGTATTCAGCGCATCTGCAATCTTCTGGATCGTGACCATATTGGATGGTTTGCGGCTGCCAAGCTCATAATTCTGAATTGTGCGGGCGGTTACACCGGCCTTCTCTGCAAGTTCTACCTGAGTTAAATTGGCTTCTGTTCTTTTTTCTTTCAACCTTTCTTTGAAGACCATAGGAATACCTCTTTCTTTTTTGATGACGAACACGAACACTTTTTCATAAAAACCTATTGACACGAAAAACTGTGCTTGCTATAATGACGATGAAAACACGAAATACAATTCGTGTAATTATAGTATCACAAGAAATGCTGTGTGTCAATGCGTTCGTGAAAAGTTGTTCGTGCTTTCACGAACGGAGAGGAGGAATACGGGATGCAAAGAGTGATTCTTCATTGTGATATGAATAATTTCTATGCCTCTGTCGAGTGTATGCTGAACCCGGAACTGAAGAACAAGCCGGTGGCAGTGTGCGGTTCTGTGGAGGAACGGCATGGTATCGTACTTGCGAAGAACTATGCAGCAAAGGCGTTTGGTGTTTCCACGGGGGAGGCAATCTGGCAGGCAAAGCAGAAGTGCCAGGATCTTGTGATCGTGGAGCCGCACTATGAGCAATATATGAAGTTTTCAAAGCTGGCTCGTGAAATATACAGTCGCTATACCGATCAGATCGAGCCGTATGGGATGGACGAATGCTGGCTGGATGTGACCGGAAGCGGCTGCATGGGAACCGGATTTGAAATTGCAGATGAGATTCGCAGAACGGTTAAGTTTGAATTGGGACTTACGATTTCCGCAGGAGTGAGTTTCAACAAGATTTTTGCCAAGCTTGGGTCGGATATGAAAAAGCCGGATGCGATTACCTGCATCGAAGCAGATTCGTTCCGGGAGAAGATTTGGTGTCTTCCCGCCTCTGACTTGCTTGGAGTCGGCAGAGCGACCGAGAAGGTTCTGTCCGGTTATGGGATTCATACCATTGGAGAGCTTGCTGCAACATCGGATGATTTCTTGAAGTGCTGCCTTGGAAAGAATGGACTGGCGATTAAGAAATATGCCAATGGACTGGATGATTCGCCGGTTATGCGTTCCGATTATGTCTCCCCAGTAAAGAGCATTGGGCATGGGATAACGACCATGCAGGATTTGGAGAATAACGCCGAAGTCTGGTGTGTCATGCTGGAACTGGTGCAGGAGATCGGAACCAAGCTGCGAACACATAAGAAGAAAGCCGGCGGAATAGCGATTTCCATCCGTAACAACGAGCTTTACACGAAAGAGTGGCAGTGCCGGATTAGTATTCCGACACAAAGCCCTACTTATCTGGCGAAAACTGCATTTGCATTATTTGCAAAAAACTATCAGTGGGAACACCCGATTCGTTCAGTGACAGTTCGGGCAATCAACCTGTTTGAAGAGGATTGTCCGATACAATACGACCTATTCACCGATGTGAAATCACTGGATCGCCAGGAACGGTTGGACGCAGCGATTGAGCAGATTCGATTCCGATTCGGGAAAGATGCGATTAAAAATGGGGTACTTTTTCAGAAAAGCAAGATGCCGACAGAGCGAAAGGTGGATTTGGTTATGCCGACAGGAATGATTGGTTAATACAGCACCGGTAGAATCTGGTGAGTTCTTTGCTAAAAGAAGTCAACACATTCGCCGGTTTACAGAGGAGGAGCGTAGAATATGTCGGAACAGAAGTGTAGAAAAGTATATGTACCTGTGAATTTGGATGTGGATGCCGAGGGAAATATCCGCCCGCGCTTGATTCGGTGGATTGACGGACGGGTGTATGAGATCGACCGATTGAAGCATAAGTGTCGGGCTGCTTCCACGAAGGTAGGTGGCTGCGGAATCCGCTATACGGTCATGATCGGTGGGCATGAGAGTTTCCTGTACAACGAAGATGAAAAATGGTTCGTTGAAGCAAAGGAGCCGTGCCTATGATCCTTTCGCAGAAAAACATAGAAGAAATCGCTGTTGCAGTGATAAGAGATTTTCAAAAGTCCTTTTTCGGCAGCGAAGCAGATGATCCGGCAAGATTCGCACTTCCGACACCCATTGATCAGTTTGCATCCGATTATCTGAACCTGAAGGTGTCATTTCAAAAGTTGTCCTCGGACGGAAGCATCTATGGTTTGACCGCGTATGTGGATACAGAATATCAGATTGAAGTCGATGGAAGTCAGAGGAGCATCTTCCTGAAAACCAATGATGTGGTTCTGGACAAGAGCTTCATTGAACCGGAGAATATACGGAAACTCTGCGGAAAACGCAGATTTACGCTGGCACATGAGTGCGCTCACCAGATATTGTTTCAGCTGGATGCCGATGACCGAAAGATAGCCTGCCATAAGAGACCGGAAGTGAGGAAAAAAGGTTCCCGCGTTCTGAGAACGCAGGAAGATTGGAACGAGTGGCAGGCCAATTCGCTGGGAGCTGCCATCCTGATGCCCCAGTCAGAAGTGGATCGGGCGATGTGGTTCATCAACAGCAGAAAGCCTCTGACATGTTATGGATGGCGTTTTTATAACAAAGACCAGGTGAAGATAGATACTTTCTGTGGTGTCTTTGGCGTTTCGAGATCGGCAGCTGCTATCCGCTTGGAACAACTGGGCTATCTGAACCGGAAAAAGGATTATGAATATCGTGATCCATTGGAGGTGTGGCCATGAGCAGGAATATCAGAGTATCGGAACCATCTGCGGAAATGCAGATTAAAATCATCCGGGCAAAGGATGCGATTGCTTCGCAAAAGCCCAGGATTGTCAGGTGCCCTTATTGCCGACACAATTCAATCATCGTCTTTGAGGATACCAGAGGACATGTGCAGACCAAATGTAAGGCCTGCGGACGCGAGACCGTCTTCAATGTTTTGGAGATGAGAAGATTACGGAGATTGCAGCTCTACTATTCGTCTTTGAATGGTTGAGATGACAATAAATAACCCTATTAACACAATTTTATAAGTCATAGCTGTGCTGTGGAGCCGCTGACAGGCGAAGTCTTCCGAATGCCGCATGAGACAGAATTATGGGATACCCATGTTCTGTTTTATCGGCACAGGATTTTTCTTCACCGTCATGCGGCTCTTTTTTTGACCTTCCGTCGATCCGGTTCTGTACCGGCTGTGCGGAAGGAGAAACGTATGTATTTTGACGCAAAAGAGTTTGGTAAGAGACTTCACGATGTTCGCACTTCCCGTGGCATTACGCAGGAGGAACTGGCGGTTCGCCTGGGCCTGGCAAGCAAGCAGCATGTCAGCCGCATGGAGAACGGTGAACGCAGCTGCTCTATTGACTTGCTGATTGAACTGTCCTGCATCCTCCATGTCAGCACGGATTATCTTCTTATGGGCAGCGAGCCAAGCAAAGAGGAAGTCAAAAATGATCTTCTTAGTATTATTTCGGAGCTGTCTACGATTGCGAAGAAAATCTAAAAAGCATTAGGCGCAATATAACTGCTGACGGCGTAGAATCATGGTGGCTATCTTGGTGGATACCTTGATGGGTGTCATCCTCTAAGTTATCATGGGTTGCGTCATAGGACTTATCATTGGCTGTACCCATGATAGAGTGAGCATGAGTGATTTGAGCACCCTCACTGCCGTGGGCAATAAGGTGGATACAAAGATTCAAAACTGTGTGTGGGATGTCCGGCGATTTATCTTGCTCACTAACTTGGTCATTGACTAAGTTTTTCTGACTAAGTTGGTAATTTACATTTTTCAAGATGACTCTGAAATCTGTTGCCGTTGAGAAAATTTTCGGATTATATGCCGCTGTATATCCAGGCGGCTTTTCGGTTTCCCTGACGATTTTGCGTAGGCCGCTTCCATGACGCTCCATGTATTTCATGCGTTGGAACGGGTCAGCAATCACAGGGCTTGCCATATTGAACGGATACTTTTTAGTGTCAAAAACAAATCAGAAAATAAAAACGGAAAATCCGTTGATATTTTCTGATTTGCGGCGTATAATAAGATTATAAGAAAATAAAAACAAAAAAACTGTTTTTAGAGGAGGACTACCTATGAAAATACTCCGCATCACCGCACAAGGACTCCCATTATTCAAAAAAGACTTGGATATTTGCTTTTATACGCAGCAACGTGTTTGCGAAGAGGACAAAGATAGTCTTTACCGTTTGACGGATAATTACTATCTCCACTCTGCCTGTGCTTTCATTGGAATTAACGCATCTGGCAAGACCTCGGTATTAAAGGTCATTAGCTTGGCCTTAAATATTGTGAAAAATGAGCCCATCAATCATGTGGAGGCAAAAAGCATTCTTGGCGGAGCGAAGAATGTTACAATCCGCACATATTTTTATGATAAGCGTAGCTACATCTGCTGCTTGGAAACTGTAATTGCGGCAAAGAAGTCGAAAACAGGGGAATATGTGTATTCGATTCTGTCTGAAAGCCTTTGGGAAAAACCGATTGCAACCGTTAAGTCGAAAAAGTATCTGACAGATTTTACAGGAATGAAGCCTGTAGAGCAGCGCAATAGCGATGAAGCATACCTTTCTGATGATGTCAGCTTTGTCATTGCACATAATAAAAAAGCGAATGATACAGTGGAAATATTCAGCCTGCTTTCCTATACGAATGTGAATGTGCTTCCATTTACCGAAGATATTCCATTGGAGGTAATTGCGCTTCTCGATCCGACCATTGAGAAATTGTGTTTTGAGCAGGCAGAGGGAAAAACATTTATCCACTTGAAGTTTAAGGATGAAGAAGAGATTATCCTGAATAATGCGGCAGACCTTGAGCAGTATCTGTCCTCTGGTACGATTAAGGGTATTATTACATTCTCGATGGTAAAGGAAGTTCTTCATTCAGGTGGTTATCTTCTGGTAGATGAAATAGAGAATCATTTCAACAAGGAAATTGTAACGACCTTAGTGCGCTTCTTTATGGACAGCCGACTGAACAAAAATGGCGGAACGCTTATTTTCACTACGCATTATCCGGAACTGCTGGACGAATATGACCGAAATGACGGAATTTGTATCGTTAGAAACCGTAATGGCATTACAGCAGAAAATCTGAGCTATATATTGAAACGTAATGATATTAAAAAGAGTGATGCTTACCAGAGCGGCTTCCTTGAGGGAACAACGCCAGCATATGAAGCGTATATGCGCTTGAAGAAAAGCCTGGCTGCTTCAATCAATTAAGGAGGCGGCAGAATGGAATTTGCAAAATACAAGGCGTGTATATGTGAAGGCTCTGCCGAAGAAGCTATTATCGACATACTGGTTGATAATGATCTTCTGATTTTCAACAGAGAAGAAATGTTGGAAGAACGTGTCATTCGTTGCAGAAGTGCTAAACGATTCGAGGAGCGATACTTACGGAAAGGATTCGATGAGCAGATTTCTGTGATACGGATTTTGGATTCTCGCAGAGAGGAATTTCGATTGAGTAAAGCATATGAGCAGAAAATTGACGTGGTAAATGTCATTACTGCTCCAGAAATTGAAATGCTGATTATTCATGCGGAAGGAGCATATGATCAGTTTAAGCGTTCTGGAAAAAAACCAAGCGAATTTTGTAAAATAAATCTTCGGATGCATGATGTGAAGTCGTATGATTTTGTGAAGCAGTATTTCAGTAATCCTCAGCTCTTGGTGAAAGCCATAAAAGAGTATCGCAGAACAGCAAATATCCCCAAAGGAGAATACAGCTTGTCTGATTTGCTGAGATGAGCGTTGCTTTTTTGATACATTAGCCGTGACTCAAATGGTCACCAGGAGATAAACGGGTACCAGTTTATAGAAAATAGAATAGAATCGTCTTTGATGCCTCGTTGGGAAACCAACGGGGTATTTTTTTGCCTCAATCCGGCTGTATAGAACACTGAAAAAGTCAAAACGAACCGTATGTAGTCCTGCAAGGACAACCAAAGTGCGCCTACGAGGCCAACGCGAAACCGGAGGATTCTTGTTAAACTTACTTTGTAAGGACGAAAGTCCGGATGTCCCTTGAAAACTGCATACTCATTCTTCAGGTACATTCCTGTTTGGTCGAGCCTTCGACTGCACGCCATGAAGCCCATCGGGGCGATAGCGGTTTCGCAGAAGCAAATGCCGGATTGCAACCGGCGGCGGTGTTAAAGCCAGACAGGGACAATGATACTTCCGTAATTCGCGGTCCGGCCATAAGGAAGGCGGGATGGTTAAATTCCAATGGAGCAGTGAAGCACACTGCCGCCTGTGAGAAATCCTACATCTCTGGGGTGATAAGAAAAAGTACAGAGAAACCATATTTTCAGAAAGCGCTGCCGGGTGCTGTATCAGCATGATACCTGGCAGGCTTTATCCATATCAGTGTATGGAGATTGGAGACAACAGCATATGAAAGAAAACTGGGTTTATCGGCGAGGTGATTTATATCTCGCCAATCTCGGTGTTCCGGTCGGATCAAAGCAGGGCGGTGTTCGTCCTGTTGTGGTTCTTCAGAATGATGTCGGCAATTATTATGCGCCGACGATCACGATTGCTCCGCTGACATCGAAAATTGAGAAGAAGCGAAAACAGCCAACGCATTTCTTTCTCCGTAAAGCAAAGGGACTGGCAAAACCGTCTATGGTATTGGCAGAACAGCTCGACACCTGCGACAAGATATGCGTGATTCGCTATCTTGGGCGGGTAAGTAAGGGGCAGATGCGTGGGATTGATGAAGCTGTAAGGATTCAACTTGGATATTACATTCCGGAACAAGCAGAGAAAAAAAGGCAGGGCAAATGCCGAAAGGATGGCGAAGAAGGCGATGGATAAACTGATTACAAGGAAAGAAGCAGCCAGTATACTGGGAATCAGCGTAAAAACACTGGATGCTGCAAGAACAGACGGTTTGATCTCCTATGTTCAGTATGTGGAAAACGGCTGCGTTTATTTCACGGAAGTGGGGATTCAGGAGTACATTGCAAAATGTACGCACCGTGCAAAACCGATGGAACGTGCTGCGACATATCGCAAACCTCGAAGCTTTCGGCGGTGAAAATCGACATCGTTGAGTATGGACGATGAATCCGCAATAATGAAAGCATCAACAGGATTGGAGGTAATGATATGGCGGCAAGAAGAATGATGCTTCCCGATTATGGTACGGTGAGTATGAAGGGAACGCAATATTATCGAACCCGTGTAACAGATCAGCAGGGACGGCGGGTTTCCTTATATGCAAGAACGAGAGAGGAACTGTACCAGAAGGAACAGGAAGCGATCCAGCAGATTGAGAACAAGACGTATCGCCGCAGTACACCTACAGTGGAGGAGTATTGCGAGAAATGGCTGCTGATGCAGTCGGCACAGATCAGGATGACAACGCTGATTGACTATACATCGAAAGTGAAGAACTACATCATCAAGCCATTGGGCGATATGCATATGGGAGATGTAACAGCAGATGACATTCGCCTGGCACTGTTGGAGGCATCGAAAAAGTCGGCATCCGTGTACAAATCAGTGAACGTTCTATATAAGTGTATTTTCACGGCAGCAATGGAGAGTAAGATCATTGATGAGAATCCGACCATCTATCTGAAGAAGAATGTGGGCGGGATTCCCCAGAAGGACCGCCTCCCGCTTACGGATGAGCAGGTGGATAAGCTGCTGGATGCCATTTACGGCTTACCGCCGTATGTGTTCGTGATGCTGGGGCTGTACGCAGGATTGCGGAGAGAAGAAATCCTCGGACTTCAATGGGATTCGGTGTATCTTGATTGCGAGGCTCCGTACCTTACCGTTCGGAGAGCCTGGCATACGGAGCATAATCGTCCGGTGATTCTGACAGAGCTGAAAACAAAGGCAGCGCATCGGAATGTCCCTCTGCCGGACAATCTTCTGGAATGTCTGAAAGAGGCGAAGAAGACATCGACATCGGATTTTGTGGTTGCAAACCGGGATGGAGACCCGTTGTCCTATACGCAGTTCAAGAGATTATGGCAGTATATCGTAACCCGTACCACTAAGGAACGCTGCTATTACCGCTATGAAGATGGCAAGAGGGTGAAGCATACGGTGAAGCCGGTTCTGGGGGAAAAGGCAGCACATAATGGAAATGTGGTTTACAGTCTGGACTTTGAGGTGACTCCGCATCAGCTGCGGCACACCTACATTACGAATCTGATTCATGCTTCGGTTGATCCGAAGACGGTTCAGTATCTTGCCGGTCATGAAAGCAGCAAGATCACCATGGATATTTACGCCAAGGTGAAATATAATCGCCCAGAGCAGCTCGCAGGAGTGCTGGAAGATGCTTTTGCATCGTGGGATTAAGAGTAAATCAGAAAGAAATTAGGGCAGGGATGGTCAAAAATCCCTGCCCTTTTTACATACATTCGACATCCTTGAAGGAAGTGCTGTACGCCATGATAATAAAAGTGACAACACGCAATGTATGAAGATAGATAGGAGGAGAACACATGGCTAAAGGGAAAAAACGTCCTGCTGAACTTCCGGAATACGGAACAGTGATGATGAAAGGGGTACAGTATTACCGCACCCGGATTACAGATGCAGACGGAAAGAGAGTGGCGATTTATGGGCTGACACGCGAAGAATTGTATGACCGGGTGGAAGATGCCCAGAAGAAAATCGCGGAAGTGGTTTTCCATAGAGAGAATCCGACCGTGGAAGAGTACTGTGAAAAATGGTTGCTGATGCGGTCTGGAACGGTAAGAACTAATACGTTGGAAGGATACGCACGGATGGTGAATCGGTACATCGTGGGTCCGATTGGAGAGATGTATATGGACGAGGTGACCACAGATGACCTGCGGCTGCTGATGGTTCCGTTATCAAAAGGTTCTTCCGGAATGTATGGTCAGCTCAATATGCTGATTAAGAACATTTTTAATTCAGCAGAAGAGAGCAAGGTGATTAAAGAGAATCCATCCAAAACGATTTGCGCAAGAGGCGGAAAGCCAGCGAAACGGCGCGAGGCTTTGACGGATGAACAGACTGCCATTTTGCTGGATAGCATTCGTGAGCTTCCACCGTATGTCTTCGTGATGATCGGTTTGTACGCGGGATTGCGTAGAGAAGAGATCCTTGGATTAAAATGGGACTGCGTATTCCTGGATGAAAAAACGCCGTACATTTCGGTAAGGCGTGCATGGCATGTGGAAGGCGGTGAGCCGGTAGTCAACACGCTATTGAAGACACCGGCAGCAAAACGAGATGTTCCGATTCCAAAATGCCTGGTAGCCTGTCTCAAGGAAGAAAGGGAAAAATCAGAATCGGAATATGTGATCTCGAATTCGAAGGGAACTGTTTTGACGGAAACACAGTTTGTGAGAGTCTGGAAGTACATAACAGTCCGTTCTACTGCAGAACGCTGTTATTACACTTATGTAAATGGACAGTCCATCAAGCATAGAATAAAGCCAAGGCTTGGTGAGCATCAGCCGAATAATCCCAAACTGGTGTATACGATGGACTTCAAGGTGACTCCGCACATGCTGCGGCACACCTACATCACCAATCTGATTTACAAAGGTGTTGATCCTAAGACGGTGCAGTATCTGGCAGGCCATGAGAACAGCAAAACGACTATGGACATCTATGCGAAAGTCAAGTATAATAAACCTGAGGAATTAAGCAGCGTTGTGAATGCTGCATTCGGGCTGCGTTAAACTTCACCAAAAATTTCGCGATTTCGTGGGTTTACCTATGGGTTTACTGAGAGAGGAAAGCCCGAAAAACCGCATGAATACTGGTCTTTTTGGATCAAGGTCAGGTGAGTACGGCCTGAAAGCCGCCCGTCGTGCTCCCCAGTTCTCCAAGCGCTGATTTTGTTATCAGTTACCCCGGAAAACTTCGGTTTTCCGGGGTTTTCTTATGTCAAAAGTTACGATACCTAAATCTAAGGGGTCTATTTTTTCAAAAAGCACACCACAATATATTGTGGTGCGTAACCTTTTATAGCACAATTTTTGAGGTTAAATTTGCGGTGGGAAGCCTTTTTTTGAGGGTTTGAGGTTAAATTTGCGGTGGGAAGCCTTTTTTTGAGGGTTTGAGGTTAAATTTGCGGTGGGAAAACCGCCCAGAAATTGGTATCCGCACATCTAATCACGACTCTTTTTTCTTCATCCTGCGTTCTATGGATAATGAGCAATGGTTTGTTCTTCGCTCTGAATCTCGAATGATCGTCCCCCATCTGAAAACAGAATTTGAGCGCAGAAAAAGGGCCGTTGCAGAATTTGGCATTCTGCAACGGCCCACTCCATTAAAAAATCAGTTTTGCCTTCTTAGGCTTCCTCGCATACTTCTCTCGCGGCTCACTCTCAATCCGCTCCCAGTATTGTTCAATGTGTTTTCTGGTAAACTGAACCTTACCGCCTGGGCAGGACTGATAGTATCCGATTTTCTTGTTCTCACGCATTTTATCCAAGGTAGTTAGCGATACTCCAAGAATGGCTGCCGTCTCTCTTCGGTTAAACAGTTCCATCGTAATTTGCTCCTTCAAAAAAATGGATTTGTGGGCAAATGCCCCTTCACTATAAATGGAGAAAAAGGTGGGGCAAATGAAACCCCCTAATGGCAAATAAGTTCAAATTAGTTTTCTTCGGGACGGTTACAATCAGGGAGTTTGAAGAATACTCTTACTCCAGGATGGGGGCCGCTCAGGAGTTCATCAACTACAATAACGCCAACCCCGCAATCAACTTCAAAGGAAGCCGCGTTATCTGGTGTGTCGTTGGCTGTATTGTCCTCGTTTCTCAACGAGAACCGCTTTCTGCCGGCGAACCGCTCCCGGAGGTGAAAAATCTGTAATTCAAGCTCCGCAATTATTTGCTCTGCTTCTCTTTCCGTGTACTCATACGATGCTGGCTCAGCGCAATTCCCGAGTTTCTTTAGATCCTTGATGATGCCCGTCATTCTCTTTTCGACAATACGCCGAAATCGCTCGTGTTTGACTTCATTCATGCCAGGGTTCCTCCCATTCCACAATATCTGAGGCTTTGGTAGATTCCTCATTACAGGCCCCGTTTTCGCTTGTTCCTGCGCTCTCCCTGTCCATTTCCGGAGTGGGGATGGCTGTTATCGGGAACACATCATAATTGCCCTCAGCAGCGCTGGAAAGGCCACAGGAGGCCAAGAAACGCTCTTGTGCCTCCGGTGTCAGGTCAGAAAAGTAGATTTCAAACATTTTCTTTGCCCTCCTGCATTGCGCGGTCGATGTCGCTCTCAGCAAACTTCAGAACCATGAGTTCCTTTTTGGAGAAGCCTAGTTCCACTAATCTCTCAACAACCCGATATCCATGGCCGCCTTCATCATTGACTTTTTCATCAATGAGTATGTTCAGCAATTCCATCGTCCGATCCGGGTCAATTTGCTCCCATTTCCCCTTGCAGCACAAAAACGCTGATACGAGTTCATCTACCTGAACTTCGACAGTTTCCGACTCCATCGTTTCCGCAAAGCTATCCTCCGACAACTCAAAATACGGATGATCGACCTGCGGATCAAAGGTATCAAACCGTTTCTCCGGCAGGCCCACCAGATGGGGGATAAAGTATTCTCCTTCATCCAAACATTCCAGGATAACAGCGATTTGTTCAGCGGAAATAGTTCCTTGGACAACGCACTCATTGTGGACTTTGTAGTTATCAGCGTCACGATATAAATAGTTGATTTTCGTATTCATTCCATCAATTCCTTTCACGCTCGTTCATAAGTTACCTCGGTCAATAGACCAGCTTCATCATATCTGCGTAACTCCACCCAGTTATGATGTGTCTCTTCCATGATCAAGAAGCCTATTCCTTTCTGGCGCATAATCACAAGATCACCGCTGGTGTAGAGCCCGCTTGGGAAGCTTAATATATCTTTCACAGTCATATCAGTCGTCATCTCCGCAAAAAGGTCGCCGTTGCTCATGAAGTGCAACAGCGACCTTACTGATTTTATGATGCCCTTGCCTCCTTGAAAGAGAGCAGCAGGTCATCAATCCCTTTGTATTTTTCATCCCAGGCAATTGGTGTCATCTCAAATCCGGCATCGCTGCCTTCCTGTAATACCCGCTGTCGTGCATTCCGCACATTTTCATTGATCAGGGCATCCATGTCGAAAGCGACAATGATCCGGTTGATATGAACGGTGGCCAATTCCTTGAGCAGTCTACGGAACTGATTGATATTGCCCACTCCAGTTAGGCCAATAAAGCATCTGGGTTGGCCAAGTGCATTCGATAGATACTGAGCAATATCTGCCTTCATGACACCTTCAGTTAGATAGACCGCATCAGAATCATGTGGGCCTGCGAAATGTGGACAGCAGGAAGCGGTTGTCCCGTAATACTTATCAACACTGGTGAGATTGTTAAATTTGGACTTGTAGGGCCGATCCAGGCGGATCTGAATGGCCTCAATCTCTCCGAGCATATTCCGATCTGGGATCATAATACCCGAAGCCCGAATATCCAATTTCCAACTGCCAGTCTCGCGATCACGGTAGAAACCTGGAACACCTTCCAATTCGCATCCGCGCTCCAGAAGCTCCGCAACTATGCGCCCCGACCGCACCGCAGGTGTGGTTCGATATTGCCGATACCACGGCCACCATTTGCCAGATTACCTAAGGCACGCTCTTCGAGCTTGCCCATGGCAATATCACTCAGGGTTAGTTCAATCCTCTTTTCAGTCATCAGGTTCTTGATGATCTTATTTACTTGAGCCTTGAGGATTTCCTTGGCAACCTCAGGTCGGATAAAGTCAAACACAACGATGTTTTCGCCAATTCTGTTGAGGATTTCCGGTCGGCCCAACTCAAGCTTAAAATAGTCCTCGATAGCCTGACGAACCCGCTTCTGGACTTCTTCGTACTTCATGTCGATGGTGACATTGGGCTCGCGCTCTCCATAAGCATTCCGCGTAAAAATGCCAAGGTTGCTGGTAAAGATAATAATGCATTCAGAGAAGTATACCGTATTGCCCTGGCCATCAGTCATGCGTCCATCTTCAAGGATTTGCAAAAACTTATCAAAGATAGAGGGATGCGCCTTTTCAATCTCATCGAAAAGAAGAATCGAGAAAGGATTCTCTTTAATGGCATTTGTCAGTTGGCCACCAGATTCATAGCCAACATATCCGGGAGGAGCTCCGAGTAGTTTCTGATCGCTGTGGCTCTGGCTATATTCGCTCATATCAAAGCGAATGCAACAGCTCTCGTCTCCAAACAGCTTTTCGGCCAATGTTTTTGCTGTCTCAGTCTTACCGGTACCGGTCGGGCCGGCAAAGAATAAGATACCTTTTGGTTTCGCATGGGAAGAACTCTGAAGGCCGGCCATTCCCGTCACGGCTCTTTTTACGACATCGAGAGTTTTGACCAAGGCGAAATCCTGCCCTTTGACTCTCTGACGGAAATCGTCCAGAGCAGTTTTAATTTCGTTCGGATCAAGGGTATCCCAAGGGTTCTCTTTGATGCCATAACGATAAAGATCCACAACAGAGGACATATTCCGGATATGGGTCTTTTCATTCTTACACAGTCTGCGAAGACCATTGATTTCGGTGAAGCTGAAGCCCTCCGTCAAACCAACAAACTTATCCTGAACCTTGTCCAGTTCGTCGGGATGCTCGTTGTAGTATACGATATCCTCGTCATATATGTCTGCAGAAAAGAAGCTGGCAAAGTTTTCGCCTTTGATCAGGGCTTCTCGCTCCTCCTTAGAGGGTGTACCTATCGTAATAGTCTTTACATTTGGGTTGTCCAGATAGAACCATGCGGGGATGTCGTTCACCTTGTTTACGATCATCACCACAATATTCTTCAAAACACCATTTTCAGTTCTCACATCTTTTCCTTCCATGGAGGCAAGGAGCAGATTTGTAAAGCTATCCACTTCAGCCTGATCAATATTATCCGGAGAAGTAATATAGCGGGATGCCAAATTCATGATAATAGCTGTGGGTTCCTGATTCTGACCAACAGCTGCCCTAACGATGGAAGTGGCAGAGTTTGACTTTCCCTTGAAATCGCTGCGCACAGCATTTCCATCGGTTCGTGTGTTTGTGATTCTCGCAAAGGATTCGACATGGCAAGGCTCGCAGGTATTATAAAAGCCCTGCATACTGTCAAAGAATACAATCGTCTTATAGCCGAGATCCGTAAAGTAATAATGCAGGTACTCGGGCAAGCGGAGGATGCTTCCTTTGGAGATACTCCCTTCTGTTGGATACTGATAGACATCCAAAACATTGCCTTCAACCAAGATCAACGGCTTGATTCTGGTAAAAATACCAAGTTCTCTATGCCATTTGGCGATGTAGTCTGCCATGCCATTTCCTCCTAAAATGACTTGTGATGGATACCGACCGAAACTATACCATCCGTAGTCGTAAAATTCTGGATCTGATTAGAACTATTTGTAATGTAATCGTTATACTTACTTTCGAACTGATTCATCAAAATATGGATGCGCTGATTAGAAGATCCCCGCAAGCGAGAGTTATCATTGAGTTCCTCTACATACTCTCCATCAATGAGTACGGCAATGGATTTCAGCAGAGTTTTCACGCTGGGGTCAGTGCTGGATTTCAATTCTTCGATACTGAATCCTGTATACACCAAAACATCGGTTGAAATGTCACAGAGGTTCGTTATCAATTCCAGTAGCTCACCAGCCTGTAACATAGGTTCTCCACCAGAGATCGTGAAGCCATCAACCTGATGTTTGTCAGAGATGGAGTGTATCAGCTCAATTAGTCGAGATACGGGGATTTCATATTCAGGCTTTTGTTCCCAAAGCTCCGGATTGCTGCATCCGGGACATGCTCTGCTGCAGCCAACCATCCAAATTCCAATTCGATTCCCCGGTCCGAGCACATTTACTGGGTAGAGAATTCGTGCAACATTCATGATTGACTCCGGAAGATGAGATAGGCTGCCTGATCCTGTCTGACTTCATCAATGACCTTCCCGCCCAATCCAATTTCATCTCCGTCGTTGAGGGGCGTTGGAGTACCGTCTTCAATAGCAGTGTTATTGACAAAAGTCTTGTTGGTTTTACTTAGGTTCTCAATGAAAACTTTGCCAGCAACGATAGTCAGCTTTGCCTGCTGCCTACTTACATAGGATTTCAGGCACAGGTTCTCGGACAGCCCTGACTCACGACCAAGAATCACCACTGGTTCATCGAAGGTTCCTGAATAGCTGCCGTCAATTGCTTCAAGCGAATATGTAAAACTCTTTGTCTTCGGTGCCGCATGTTTTGTTGGGAGAATATCTGAAATATCCTCTCCGCAAGACTGGCACTTTCTGGCTTGGGGAGGATTCATTTCACCGCAATCGCAAACACGGAACAATGCCTCTGCGCAATCGGTGCCAGTAGTCTTTTCCTGTGTAGCAGAAGCTGCCTGCACAGCCGTTGCATCCACAATCTTGATGCCAGTAAGATCGGTTTCACATTTCCGGCACTCCAGCAAGTTAGGAGCATTATGCTCTCCACATGCCGGACAGATTTTATACTTCTCCAGAGCCATCAATCATTCCTCCGCAAAACCTTTTTCTCGGCAGCCTTCGTTTTCTTCTTGTGTGCAACACTAATTTCGGAGAACTGCTTGTCGGTAGAAATAGTATAGTCGTTCACATTTATGATCGCAGCGTAATCGGCAGATGGGGGCGACATTGCGATGCGATTACCAAGGACAATTCCTTTGGCACGAAGACGCTTTTCAAACTCCGCAAATTCGCCACAGAAGGCTTCCATGTCTTCCGTAAGAACCTGCGTTTCCTCCGTGGTGGGAAGGCGATCTTCACGAGAGAGGCCCCCCAGCTCCATAGCAATCTGGCCATCGGAGGAATAGGTCACATTAACCGCGGTTCCTTCATCAAAAGCATACAGTTCATTGTGGAACTGCTTGCCATTCCTCTTCTTAACATCGCGGGTTCCGATCAGATCATAACCCATATCGGCCATAACTTGGTCAACGCACTCGCTGATATACTGCTGCTCATGCTGTTTGATCACAATCAACTCCATGGCCTCGATTTCCTGTTTCAAAACAGCACTTGCTTCGGCAGAATACGAAAATGCTGTAGGTACCTTCTCCAGCATTGCGCACAGCGCTTGGTACCATGCGCCCCCTTGACGAGCGCGGCGCATGGGCGGCAAAGTCCCAAAAGGAATATGACCTTGATGAAAACGGCGAGCGTATCCGCTTGCCAAGCGGCAGATACAAGACGCACAAAGTTGACCTGACCGGCTGGAACGACAAGGGCAACGCCCTCTTGTGGCGTAAGGCATGGGCGGATATTTCAAACGCCTACCTTGAACGAGCCGGAAGCCCGGAGCGTATCGACCACCGCAGCAACGCCGAGCGCGGCATTGGCGAGATACCCACCGTCCACATGGGCGTGGCGGCTTGCCAGATGGAGAAGAAAGGTATAGCTCTCAGGCGCCTAAGTGATCTGATTTGTATGGAGCACATGCTTTCAGTAATCAAGCCTAGACCATATGAAGAAAGGGAGAAAAGGACAGATTATCCGAGGCAGGTACCGCACCGAGATGTCTTATGCATGGCTATTGATGAGGCACTGAAGCAGAGACCAAAGGATTTTGATGAGTTGATCAAAATTCTGATTTCATTGGGATACGAGTATAAGGATGGAAAGCAACCTGCAGTTCGCGCGGAAGGTCAAAAACGATATATACGGTTCCGGTCATTGGGGGAAGGATACACAAAAGAAGATCTGGAAGCGATACTGGCTGGGTTAAAAACTCATGAGGAAAAAAGCTATAGCAGACAGCCGCATAACAGGAAGCCGAAGATGTCTCTTCTTATTGATATAGAAGCAAAACTTCAGGAAGGAAAGGGCGCTGGATATGAGCGATGGGCTAAGGTATTTAACCTGAAGCAGATGGCCAATGCCATGAATTTTATCCAAGCACACAATATCAGGAGTTTACAGGAACTGGATGATTTTGTGAACAATACCGTCGCTACTAATGACGGTATTCTGACTTCTATAAAAGCTGATGAGGAACGCCTGCAGGAGATAGCAGTTCTGAAGAAACATATTCTGAATTATTCAAAAGCAAAGGATACCTTTGCAGCCTATAAGGCATCCGGATACAGTAAGAGATTTTATGAAGAGCACCGAGATGTACTTACGCTCCGTAAAGCTGCCAAGCAAGCCTTTGATGAATATCGGGAAAAGCATGGAGAAGATGTTCCGATTCCAAGGGTAAAGGATCTGAATGCAGAATATGCTGAGATTCTTGCCAGGAAAAAGAAGAATTATACGGAGTATAGGAGAGAAAAATCTCAGATGCAGGAATATCTGATGGCTCAGAAAATTGTAGAGACCATGCTGCACGATGACAGAAATCGCCAGGCAGATCAGCAAAGAGAGGAACAGGAAAAATCAAAGAAACAGAGATAGAAAATGGTGTCAGGCGGTACCTTTACGGTACTTCCCGACACCGTTCTTTTTTTATGTCTGTGTGTACATATAAGCGTCCGTTTACGGATGCGCAGCCCAGAGACTTGTCTCTGTTCTTATGGGGATTGGGGAAGGCTCCCCAACAAGCATTTCGCACCGGGTATGACCGGAGCACTGCTTGCAGCAGATAGATTTGCTTGCATTTTATTAGCAAGTTTGTTATTATTATATATTATTTAATGTATCCTGAATAATAGAAAAAGCCTTATGTTTCAAGCCATAGAAGCCCATCCGTGGTATAATAGGTGCAAGGAAAATCGCAGGAATCAAGTAAAAACCTTGCACTTGGAGGACAGCTATGTATCGTTACAGCAACGGACAGATCAGCCTGGCAGATTTCAAGCAGCCAGTCGGCATGAATCTGAAAGAGAGTAACCGGTGGGTGAAAAAAGCACAGACGATCCCCTGGCTGGAGATTGAGAAGCGGTACGCCGCTCTGTTTACCAACCGCAAAGGCAACGTAGCCAAACCGCTGCGTCTGGCTCTGGGCGCCTGTATCATTCAGGCGGAGTATGGTTTCTCAGATGAAGAAACTGCCCTTATGATCCAAGAGAACCCGTACCTGCAGTACTTCTGTGGGTATCCCGGCTATGATGATGAAAAGCTGCCCTTTGACCCATCTCTGATGGTGTACTTCCGTAAGCGGTTGACGCCGGAAGTGTTGGGTGAGATCAATGAGATGATCGTGCGGGACGCAAAGGAGCGTCAGGAAAAAGAGGCCAAATCCAGGGATGACGATGATGACTCTGGCAATCATCCAGGAACAGGCGGAAACCGCGGCACCATGATTGTGGACGCCACCTGTGCACCGTCCAATATCCGTTACCCCCAGGACGTTTCTCTGCTCAATGAGACCAGGGAGAATGCCGAGGCGCTTCTGGATGTTCTCCATGATCCCGCGGATGGGAAGAAGCCACGCACTTACCGCAAGCGTGCCCGGAAGGATTACCTGAAATACACAAGATGTCGCAAGCATACCGCCAAGATGACCCGCAAAGCAATCGGAAAGCAGCTGACTTATCTCCGGCGTGACCTCGATGCCATAGATGGCAAACTGCCCCTTGGAAAAACCTTGACCACACGGCAGATGGAACGTCTGGATACGATCCGCACCATCTATGAGCAGCAGAAGTACATGTATGATAACCACACCCACCATGTGAATGACCGGATCGTCAGTGTGAGCCAGCCCTTCGTTCGTCCCATTGTACGGGGAAAAGCAGGCAAGCCGGTGGAGTTTGGTGCGAAGTTGGACATCAGTGTTGTAGATGGATGGACACGGTTGGAATGCTGCTCCTTTGATGCCTACAATGAAGCTGGAAATCTGCAGGAGATGGCGGAACGGTTCCGGGAGCGGGAAGGGCATTATCCAAGCCGCATTCTGGCAGACAAGATCTACCGAAACCGTGAGAATCTCAGTTATTGCAAGGAACACGGAATCCGGCTATCCGGTCCGGCACTGGGACGTCCTAAGAAGGGCGAAACCAGAGACAAGGCTCAGGATTACCGGGATGAGTGCGAGCGTGTGGAAGTAGAGCGCAGATTCAGCCTGGCGAAGCGCAAATGCGGCATGGGACTGGTCACCGCTAAACTGCGGGAAACAGCTGCCCATGTGATTGCTATGTCCGTTCTGGTGCTGAATCTCCGCAAGATTCAGTGCGCCTTTTGGGAGCTGCTTACATATCTGCTGGCTATTTTCATGCCCGTGGAAAAATGGGCTATTGTTCAGTAGACATTATTTAGAGAATGGGTATTTATATATCTTTATATATATCGGTACTATTTGAAAAATGTGAGGAGGATTATATATGGGAGATTTAAAAAATACTGTCCTAACAAAAGAACAAGTGCTAAATGATCCATATGGATATACATATAATGAAATTCTTCAGGTTCTTGGAGAAAACACTTCCAAATCATTAATGGCAGATTTGTATAGAAAAAAAGCAAAGAATGCTCACTATACGATTAAGGTAAAAGACTATTATAATGGAAAAGATACTACTAAATATGCGTTTGAGATGGAAGACGGTTATTGCATAGAAACCGTGTGCATTAAGCGTAGAACGGGAACTACCATTTGCATTAGTACTATGGTTGGTTGCCCAGTCGGTTGTATATTTTGTGCATCAGGAAAAAATGGATTCATTCGAAATCTTACACCATCAGAAATAGTGCAACAAGTTGTTATGGTCAAAGAAAAAATCAATAGAATTGTATTCATGGGTATGGGAGAGCCATTGTTTAATTACAAGAATGTGATTCAAGCTATCCATGTGTTACGTGATCGTAATGGACTGAACTTCCCGACAGATGGAATCACTATTTCGACAGTTGGTCCAATTCCTCAACTTAAAAAGTTAAGAGAAGAACATCTAAAGATTCAATTAACACTTTCCCTGCATGCAACGAATCAGAGAACAAGGGACATGGTTATGCCTCATATGAAGGGATTTGATATAAATGAGATTGTTGAGTCTGTTTTGTCTTATTCGGATCGTCATAATCGAAAGATTACAATCGCATATTTGCTCATGCCGGGCATTAATGATAAACCGTCAGATGTGAGGCAATTGGCAAAATGGTTTAGCGGAAAAAATGTTCTGATTAATGTACTTCAGTATAATGAAACTGAATGCCCTGCAATTAAAAGACCTAATAAGCAACAGTTAGTTGTGTTTAAAAATAAATTAGAAGAGGCGGGGCTTGTTGTTAAACTTAGAGAATCACGAGGAAACAATATAAAGGCTGCTTGTGGTCAGTTGGTTAGTAAGTTTAATAGAAGTACGGGAAAAGATGGCAATTCAAAGAGTGTAAAAAACAGTTCAGAAAGGATAGTATCAAAGAGAACAGACACTGTAGCTTTTATAGATAAATCAAGCGAAAAAGGAAGAACTAAGCGTAAAAAGAATAAATAAGTTCTTGTTGAACTGGTGTTTGTATATTGGGCAAACACCAGTTCTTTTCAAATGATATTCAGAGTTGGTTTGTTTGTAAGGATAAAGTATACATAGGAGACAGCGTTTGGCGTTGAATTACAACATATAAACAAAAAGTACGATGGGGTTTGGTTATGATAGCAGATATGCATGTGCACTCAACCTTTTCTCCGGACGGCATTTCCACAATGGAGGAACAGTGCATTGCCGCACTGGAAAAAGGAGAAAGAATAATATATCACTTACAAGCGGAGGATTCTTAATAATAACTGAGCTCTTTAGCGCTATTATCAAAGAAATAATCTGAACCATTGAGTGCTTATATCCATCAATATTCAATGTTCCATCATGAATATTTGTGTTTTCAACTTTAAGTGACACACTTTTTGGCACACCAAGAAAATATTGTTTGCTTAAAAGTTCTAATTCCATATTTTTACCATAAATAATATTGATGCATATGATAATGAACCAATATTACTTCCCACAGATATGTCATTCTTTCAAACCACATGAAAAATCTTACTGCTTATGAGCAAGGCACAAACTGGGGGCTTTGCATCGCAAACAGGGATTCCCATTTCAAGGTTCTCGGCACTCACCATTGTAACGGACGAACCGCAATAATCTTACTGCACCTTCTTGATGACGAGCGGTGGAAACTGTTTGAAAAAGCACATCTTTCCTTGGAAGAAGATATTCGTAATAAAGCTATCTATAGCTTTGAAACTAAGATCCAACTTCCGCCAATACCTGAGCTTACAACCAATGACTGGTTGAAACGATGCGAATTCCCTTTGGGGGTAGATAATAACGGAGAGCCTTGGCCTCTGTAAGCAATACGAAAACATGTGATGGAGATGCTTCAATGGTCAAAGCCGAAGTCAAACAAAGGTCCTGTATTTTTACCGGGTATTGAGACATACCTGAAGCAGATCGGGCAAGAATTTCCCGACCCACAAGGGGAAAAATATTGATCTCATCAGGAATCACGGTGTTCGGTACTTCGGAGTATTGAAATAGCTAAAGATCTCCGCTCTTATCTCTCGGCAAAAATTTATTATCATACCAGACAGAATCCTGATTATGAATCCTCCTTTTACACTCATTCTTCAGAGTTCAAAGATTCACCTTATGGATGCATGCATAATCGTGCGACAGGTCGCAAGGAAACCTCGCATTGTTTGAGGTTAAATTTGCGGTGGGAAACACTTTTGAACTCTGAAACCGTTGCGCCGCAATGGATACGAGTTTGCGGACCCGCGCAGTACGGCCTCAAAGCCGCTCGTCGCGCTCCCCAGTTCAGCAAGCGCTAAACTTTTTCAAAAGTGGTCAAAAACCCCGGAAAACCTTGGCCTAACAGTGATAAGGAACTAAATCACTTATCAGCTGTTAGCTGACGGTTTTCGGGTGCATATGAAACTCCCGTCTGATTCCATAGAGGAATTGGACGGGAGTTTTTATTGTTAAGAAACCCAATATCGGAGTTTCAACAGTTTCAAATGATGCTAAAAAAGCTCTTAACTTAGAATCAGGATAATTTCCGTTTTAAGGCAGGTTAAAACATCGGCTATGCAAATTGGCATCAATATTCTTATGCAAATTTGCATAAGAATATTGACATTTGAAAAATAATGCGATAATATATAGTCGAAAAATCCAAAAGGAGGACTTTTTATGGACTTAAAATCTTTCCGAGAGGACAAGCTTAAAATAAAAACTCAGTCTGCCTTTGCAGAATTGATTGGTGTTGAACAATCCAGTATCTCCCGCTGGGAAAAAGATCCCGATAGTATTCCGTTCCAGATTATCCAGCGGATTCTCGAAAAAACTGGTGCTTCTTACGAAGAACTTACAGGTTGGAAAAAGCCGATTCCTGATCCGCTCAATGTAGAGGACACATGGAAAAAAGCGGATTTTACTAAGTACACACTGAGCGAATATATCGCCAATGCACTTGAGCAAATTGAGTTGCCCGAAGAAGATAGAAAGGCATACATCGATGATTTAAGCGCCGGTATCAATGCCAGCCTTATCAAACCAAAAGTTGCAATTGTTGGCCGCTCTGATACTGGTAAAAGCACATTGATCAACGCTTTGCTCGGAGTTGACAAGATGCCCACTTCTTGGACACCGACAACCTCAATCGCTGTTTACATTAAGCATATATCTGATCGTCCTACTTTTATTGAAGAAGATGCATGGGTATTTACTAATCATCTTGGCAACGAGAACATGTGGAATGAGCGCCAACTCTACGATGAGGAGTATTGTCGCTCTTGGAAAATTGCAGCGGGCGGAGTTGAGATACTTCGATCTTTTGGCACTCGTCAGGGTGAAAACTATGACAAAGAGGCGGGGGCTGCAGTTATCTTCCTTGATGCGCCAGTTCTAAAGACCTGCGATATCGTTGATCTGCCCGGTTTTGGAACTGAAACAGAAAGTGACGATAACATCACGTTTGCTGCAGCACAGAAGTCCGATATAATTATTTATCTGTCTCAGGCAAACGGCTTTATGAGAATTGAGGATATTACATATCTCAAGCGCAATATCAGTGAATTGCCAGTGTGGGAGGATAAGAGTAGCAATACGCTCAGTCCTCTGTGCAACCTATTTATCGTCGCATCCCAGGCTCATACGGTTAACAACGGCAACCGTACTCAACTGGCAGAGATACTCGATGTTGGCTGTAAAAATCTACTCAAAACGCTCCCGAATGGATATTGGGCTGAGAGGGAAAAAGCATCTAACCATGTGTATGTTAATGATGGGTATGCTGAACTTCGTGCACGGTTCTTCGCTTATACCACCGATATTCCTGATATTTGCAAGCCGTTTAATGAGAAGCTTACGGAAATTCTCGAAGTTCTTCCCACAATTATTAACGAAAGAACAAAATCTTTTGTCAGAAGCTATGTGGCTTCTCGCAAGCCCAATCTCATTGATGAGATTCAAAAATACGAAGGGATTGTTGCCGAAAGAGATAAATATGAGTCGTTACTAAGAGAAATTGAAAGCAATGAACTTTCGAGAGTTCGTGATAATGATGCGCGAAAGACAAATGTCCGTGCTGAAATTTCCCGCCTGCAAGTGGGCTCTATTGACGAATTTAGTTCGTACGTTTCTAGCGTCATCAATGTTGATGCTCTGGTTAAGCTAATGCGTGAGAAGGGCATAAAAAACAAGAAAGATGATGTTGAACTCTTCGGAAGTTCTCTCCAAAGTATGTTGCAGGCTGAGTGTGAGTCTATATTGAAATCAAAGTCTGAGACGCTTTCAAAAACAGCAAAAGACTATATTGCCGCTTTTTCTGAGAGCATAGCAAAGCCGTTTGAAGATAACAGCATCAACGTTGATTTTGATGCAGGCTGGGCCTTTGCGTCTGCATTGTCTGCACTAGGGATGATCGGCGGCTTTGGCACATTCCTTGCAAGTACGGTTTCTGGAGTACTTCTGTTTGCAGGTGCAGGTTTCGGTATAGGTACATCCATTTGGGCTGGTGTAATAACTTCTTCAATTTTTGGACCAATAGGAATCGCAGTTGGGCTTCTTATTGCCGGTGGCTTGGGCATTGCAAAGCTTTTCGGCGGAGGATGGGAAAAGAGTGTTGCAAAGAAAATTGTAGCAGCAGTCGAAGAAAATAATATTCCCACCAAATACAGAGAAGGAATTACTCAGTACTGGGCGCAGACAGAATCTGCATTCGAACAAGCTGCGGCAAAACTGGACGAAGATTGGAATGCATATGTTATGAATCTGAGACAGATGATCAACAGCTATAATATCAACGAAATCCAGCACAGGATTGTTGCACTTAAGTTTTTATCAGATTTTTTCGACAATATCCCGTTGTAAAATACTGGTTTATGAACCTTTACAATTGGGATACAATTGAAGGAGGTTAACTAAATGTTGGCGCTTTTTAACAGCTATAAAGACGCAGGAAGAATATCAGAGGCTTTGATGGTTGGGCGAAATGCGTTCAACCGCAATCCTGATAGTTCCGAAATTTTTGATGCATACTTTGCTTACCTGTGCACCCTCGCAGAAACGCTTCCCTCATTTGCGGATAGGTCTCATTTCGCTGAGCAGGCAGGGGTGGCTTTGGCATTCTATACCGAAAATGCTATTCTTACCGAAACGGTCGTTTCCGATATTGCAGCCTACCAGTCTCGTCTTGACACTATCTGTGCCGAAATTTCCAATGTCCAGCAAGCAAAGGCTGACAGAGAAAACGAGGAAATTGAGCGCCATAATTCCGAGTGTCTCAAGAAACTCTATGCTCTTAAGGACAAATTGCAGGCGGTTTCTGCTCAGGCAGATTTTGATGCCATTTTAGCACAAATTGGGCAGGTTGATGCTGAGATTGACAAAGATAGCTTTACTCGTGAACAGAGCGATGCTTACGATGCGCTCACCAAAGATCATACCGAACTTATTAGTTCCAAAATGCGTGAGCTGGAATATAAAAAGAATGTCGCTTATAACAAGCAGGCTGCTGAATCCTTTGCGAAGGCATTTAGCCAGTTCCGTAACAACGAGGGAAAATATAAGAACCAAACCCAATTGTTTTCGCTGGTGTCTACAACGCTGTTCTCTTATGATGCATCCCGCCTATTTAACGAAACGCTGATTTACTACAATCATGTTTATTCCTACATCTTCAGCAAGTTGGATGACGATGGAAAGCTTGCGCTTACCCGATTTTCTATCGAGTGCGAGCGGAAATTGAGGTGAGCATATGCTTACGGCAATAAAGAACAACCGAAGTCTTTCTTTCTACCAACAACCAACCATTTCACATCAGAGTAAAATCTCAACATCTTATACAGGTGGTATCGGTTCCGTTGCTCTTTCTAATACTTCCTTTCAAACTGCAGCAACAACAACCGGCTTTAATCGTCAATTGAATGAGTTCCTCAATGCATTAAATGCAGAACGTGAACGGCTTGCCGAAAAAGTTGCCCAAGGTTTAGCACGGGATCCATCATACACTGGTGCCAGAAATGACGGTGTATCATTGGCATGGGACTACGAGGCTGCTGATATTAAGATGGGCGGTAGCGGCTCTGAGAATTGGACTACTGCTGAGCAGCAAGAGATTTTAGAAAATCGTCCAGACATAGTTAACAAGCCAAAAAAAGTTGGCGGAAAAACTATCAATCCTAAGGTTGGCGTCCGTGGTTCGGAAGGGCATCATCAAAAAAATGTTGCAGACCACCCCGAACAGCAAGCAGACCCAGATAACATTAAGTTTTATAGAACCAAACAGCAACATAAAGAGGAGGGGCACGGAGGAAATTGGCAAAACGAGAGCAATAAACCAGGCACCAACAAAAACAAGATGCTTGAGAAAACTAATTCCAAACGTGTTTTCAAGAACGAGCTTCGTGGTTTAGGTATAGCCGTTGCAATCGGTGCGGGACTGGGCATAACTGTCGGATTTGTTACTACCTTGGCTCAGTCGGGCGTTACTCCTGATTCTCTCAAATTAGCACTTGCAGAAGGTGCTAAAGGTGGTTTGGAGTCTGGATTTTTGGCTGGTGTTGGATACGGAATTGGGCGAACCATCGGTGAAGTAGCGTCAAAAGCGGCTGCAGGTGTTCTCGAAAATATTGGTATAACAATCACCGATAATATTTCGAAAATGATCAACATGGGTGTTGTTGGTGCGTTGACTGTTGTTGTGTTCTCTGCATATCAGTTTATCAAACTTAAGCGGAATAATGTTGCAACTAAGGATGCGTTAATTCAAGTTGGTAAGCAAGCGCTATTCTCCTTGTCGCTTTTAGCTGTTTCGATAGCGGCGCAAGGTATTTGGGGTGGCGCAGCTGGAATCATCGTATCGGTGAGTGTTGGTATCATCATGATCACATATTCTGTTGCCGATTCCATACATCAGCGTCACTTTGCAGAAGAGATTCGAGTATATACGATAGAAAAATGTTGCCCATCGTTTATTGTGTGAGGAGGACATATGGAATTTTCAAAGTTTGTTGAGAAAGCCATTCTATACGATAAGCGAAATACTTTTTCTAAATACAACGGAGATTTGGATGGGATTCCAGACGTGCTAAAGGATTTATATCGTGAGAGCAATCCGATTGACGTGGAATTCAATAACATTCGATTTTTCCCAGTCGAGGAGCTTAGTGATTTACAAGAGGAGTATTCGTATTTGAATGCGCAATTTGTTTTTGCAACCTGCAATGGAGATCCAATTTTCTTACATGATGGATGTGTTTACACTGCTCCACATGGTGTAAAGGAACCAAAGTGGGAACTGCTGTCCAAAACTGTAGAGGCATATTTCACAGAGCTATAAAACCACGAAAAAGCCCCGGCTGTTCACTCAAAAATGGAGAAACAGTCGGGACTTTGCTTTTCTCAATACCACCACGGCAGTTCCAGCCAGAGATTATCCAGCGCCAATGCTTCGGTTGACCTCGCACGGCTCTCACTGAGATGAAAGTGCAGAGCTGTTCCCACAAGAGGATGCTCCATGTCATCCTCAAAGCCAAAGCGGTACAACAGATAAACTTGCTCCCGTTCTGATATGCGCCGCAGCCCTTCATAAAGCTCTTTTCGGTTTTCCGCTTCCTCCATAATCTTTTCCGGCTCTGACGCATAGGGGTCAGCAATCAGGTCGGAACGCTGCACGGAATGTTCACCGGGAAGCAGATCATCCAGATTGATTCTCTCCATAGGGATACCGTCTTTGTCAGACTGCATCCGCTGTTCAAAGGCCGCAAAAGCAGCCGAGATTAAATCCATCATGGCGTTGCGGATGGCAGGCCCCGCATAGGTCAAAAACATTATTTTTTTGCCCGGGTCATACAGGGAGATTGCCCGGAGCAAACCAATGCTCCCCTCTTGAATCAGGTCATCGTGGTCGATGCCCAACTCACTGTTTCCAAGGCCAACACTGATGTACAATTCATTTGCAGTTTTTCGGATATACCCCAGATTGTTCTGCACCAGCTGTTCCTGCGCCTGTGTATCCCCTCGCTGTGCCAGAGTACAAAGCCGCTCATTGGTCATCGTTTTCATCGCTTTGCTTAGGCTGCATACTTTCCATCATGTGAAGCAGCGCCAGCTGTAATTCTTCCAGCGATTCATCCTTTGCCAGCCCCATCTGGGATATGGGCTGCACAACCATAGCTGCAAGCTGCTCTGGGGAAACCGATGGATGATGAAGGTCTTGTCCCTTGGTCAGCTCTGAGAACATCTGCTCGGTAAGCTCTTTTGTTATGTTCTGGGAAATTTCCTCCCCAGAAGTCATTTCCTTTTTGATCTCCCGAAGAACTGCCATAAATTGATTTTGAATATTGGTCAGATCGGCTTGAAAAACCGGTATCTTGTTCAGAGAGACCGCCTGAGCCGCCTGTTGAGTTGCTTTCCGGATGTCCGGCTGTTCTTTGCCAGTCATCAACAGCATGGAACTTAACGATTGCAGGATTTGGTTCTGCGCCGCAAAGCCGGAGGCCATCGTTTCGTCAAAATACAGGGCGATCATACTGGTCAGCTGGGCAAAGCGGCGGTTTTCCAGCAGGCGGCTCACCACTTCCGGGTTTACACGCCCCGTATAGAGATTGCGTGCTGCTTCGGCAGAAAGGCCAAGCTCAGAGATGTCATAATTTTTCTTATCTGGCACATTGGTCAGACAAAGGAGAAAATCCGAGGATACATTAAAAATCCGGGCAATACGGATGATCTGCTCGATAGTCAGTTTATTCTTTGTCCCATTCAGAAAACGGCTGATGGAGCTTTCCGCAACGCCAATTTTAGAAGCAAGCTCTGCCTGAGTGATTTTATACTCCTTCATCAAGTCTTGTAATCTCTGCTGTGGAGTATCACCAGGGAGATATTCCTGTTCCATAGGCAGATCACCTCGTTTCTTTTCTGTATTTCCCGCTTTTAATGCGGGCATCGGTTGGTTTTTCTGCATCCTCCGGGATGATCCAGCGGCTTCCTGCTCTTTGTGCGCCGGGAATCCGGCCTTGGTTGCAGAGGATGCCGACCCGTCGGGGAGAAATCCCCCATTTCTCTGCAATTTCAAACGTAGAAAGATATTTCATAATCAGCCCTCGTTGTTTGCAATTCTATTTTCTATTATATTCCATAACAGGAACAATCTCAATCCATATTTTGAGAATCCAGCCGCCTTCTATCTTGCAATTCTGCAAGTTTTGGAGGCGGTATTTTATTTTCTTGCAGGACTGACGGATTTTTGGAACCATGCCCTTTTTCTCCGTACATTGAGGTGACAGGAGAAACCTGTACAAAGATGAAGGAGGAACTATGGCATGGATATTTTTACGATGGTAAAGGCAGCAGTTACCGTAAGACAAGCGGCTGAACACTATGGGCTACAAGTCAACCGAAACGGCATGGCGCTGTGTCCGTTCCACAATGACCGTCACCCGAGCCTGTATGTATCGGATGACCACTACCACTGTTTCGCCTGTGGGGAGCATGGGGATGTGATCGACCTGACTGCCAAACTGTTTGACCTTCGGCTGTATGATGCGGCCCGAAAACTGGCGTCGGACTTTCACCTTGCGCCGGACAAGCCCTTGCCGGAATCCATTCGTCAAAAATGGAAGCAGAAAACCAAAGCACAGCAGCTTCGTGAGAACGAGCAGCTGTGCTTTTCTGTTTTGAACGAATACCGGCGGCTGCTCCTGGATTGGAAAAAACGGTATGCGCCGCAAGCGCCGGAAGATTCGCTGGATAAGCGATTTGTGGAAGCCTGTCACCGTCTGCCCTGGGTGGAGTATCAGCTGGACATCCTGCTGCAAGGCGATTCCTATGAACGAAGCGAAGTCGTAAGCGAACTAACGGCAGACGGATACATCCGCAAATTACAAGCCCGCCTGAGAGAGGAGCGATACCATGAATAACCCTGTTTGGATCGATGACAAGGGGAAAATCGTAGAGCCGGAATACTGCCGGGATTTTCTGTCCCGGCATCCCATGCGCTGCATCAACGACCGATTTTATACTGTGGATGGACAGCTGCCGGATGAGAACAAATTGAAGCGAACGATTTATGAGGAACTCTCGCCCTGGCTTCATGCCAAAGCCGCACAGACGGTGGAACAGGTAATCAAAGTGCTGAAGCTGGCGGCATACGCCGACCCTTTGCCCCTGCAATGTGACCGCATCCATGTGGCGAACGGCACTTATTTTCTGGATGGCACGTTTACAGAGGAAAAAGAGTATTGCAGCAACCGCCTGCCGGTGTCCTATCAGACAGAGGCTCCTGCACCGGAACAATGGCTGCGTTTTCTCTCGGAGCTGTTGGAGCCGGAGGATATTCCCGCCTTGCAGGAATATCTGGGCTACTGCCTGATTCCGTCCACCAAGGGCCAGAAAATGCTCATGCTGATCGGCAAGGGCGGCGAGGGCAAAAGCCGCATCGGTGTGGTGATGAACGCCATTTTCGGGTTCAACATGAACACCACTTCCATCCAGAAGGTAGAAAACAACCGTTTCGCCAGAGCCGACCTGGAGGGCAAGCTGCTCATGGTGGACGATGATCTGGACATGAACGCCTTGACCAAAACCAACTATGTAAAATCCATCGTGACAGCAGAACTGCGGATGGATTTGGAACGGAAGAAAGAACAGAGTTATCAGGGGCAGCTTTATGTGCGTTTTCTCTGTTTCGGCAACGGGGCATTGACTGCACTTCACGACCGCAGCGACGGCTTCTTTCGCCGCCAAATCATTCTGACCACCAAGGACAAGCCTGTGGATCGGTTCGATGATCCGTTCCTTGCCGAGAAACTGATTGCGGAAAAAGAGGGAATCTTCCTCTGGATGCTGGAGGGGCTGCGGCGGCTGATCGCCAATCACTACCACTTTACCATCAGCCAGAGAGCCAAGGACAATATCACTTCCGCTGTTCGGGATGCCAATAACATTCTGGATTTTCTCGATTCTGAGGGTTATGTGGCATTCAAGGCCGATTATGAAGCCAGCACCAAAAATCTGTATGTAGCCTATAAGCGGTGGTGTGAGGACAACGCAGAAAACCCACTATCCCCAAAGAGCTTCGCAAACCAGCTTAGCCAGAATGCTGAACGCTACCATTTGGAGCCGGTCAATAACCTGCACATCGGCGGTGGAAAACGGTGTCGGGGATACATGGGTATTTATGTCCTGCTCTCGCCTATGGAGTTGTAATGAAACTTCAAAATCTTCTGTTCGTGCGTTCATGCGTTCCTGACCGGGTACAGCCTGTGGAACGAAGGAACGCACGAACGCAAAAAATCGAAGTTTATTTTTTATTGTTCGGCTCAGAGGGCGCTCTAAAATCCGCACTTTCCGATCAATGGTTGTGCAAACAGTGAAAAACATTACCACCTTCATGTGGTGTATGTCCCAGTGGTGGAAAAGCAGATTCTCTGGTCAAAGCGGTGCAAGGATAAGGCTTTGGTGGGGACGGTCAAGGAGACCATTATGCAGGTCAGCCGCAGCAAAAAGTGGCTGTCCAAACCGGCATTGGACGAAACCGGGAATCCCGTTTTGCAGAAAAATGGAAAGCCGGTTCTAAAGAAATCCTACTCCATTTTGCAGGATGATTTTTATCAGCACATGAGAGCTGCTGGATATACCGACGTAGAGCGTGGAGAGCGAGGCAGCACCGAGGAGCATCTGACGGTGACCCAGTTTATGCCAATCATTACGCCACCATCAAGAAGTGGTTGGACGAGGACAGCAAGGGCAGGAGAGCGAAAAACTACACTTACGACGATAACGAGGGAGAGTGTCTATGAATCCGATTTTTACAAAAATGGTTGATGCCGTTGAAGCGGCTAATGCCGCACCTGACGATTACATCAATTCCGCTGATGGGCTGAAATACTGCGGCAAGTGCCATACGCCGAAAGAAGCCTTTTACCCCGCAGACCTTCAGGCACAGGGCTTTACCAAGCACCCGGTTATGTGCAAGTGCGTCGCCGAACGCCGAGAACGGGAAGAAGCGGAGCGTCGGGAATATGAGAGAATGTCTTACATGACGATGCTCCGCAGCGAGGCGTTCCGCGATATGCCCGCCGCTGGCTGGCGGTTTGAGTCAGCCGCAGTTACAACGCCCCAGCTTGCAAAGGCGAGGGGTTACGCGCAGAACTGGGACGAGTTCAAAAAAGCAGGAATCGGGCTGCTCCTGTTCGGGAATGTCGGCACGGGAAAATCCTATGCCGCTGGATGCATTGCCAACGCTCTGATTGACCGTCTGGAGTCCGTCCTCTTTGTGGGAATGTCTGATGTAGTCAACCGTATGCAGGGTAACTTCGGTTCGGACCGCGACAATTACATGAAATCGCTTATGCGCCCCGACCTCCTCATTCTGGATGATTTGGGGGCAGAACGTAACACCAGCTTCGGTAAGGAGCGAGTGTTCGATGTGGTTGACAAACGGCTGCTGACCGGCAAGCCCATGATCGTCACCACGAATATCCCGCTTTCCGTTATGAAGCAAGCTGTCGATCTGGATGACCGCCGAATTTATGACCGCATCTTGGAGGTCTGCGTCCCGATCATGTTCGATGGAGACAGCTTCCGCAAAAGCACCGCTGCCGACAATCTGAAAACGGCGGCTCGTCTGCTCGGCTGATAAACCCAAGAAAGGAGCTTTTACATGGAGAATTGCATCGGCACCGTTCCGATCCATCTGAAAATGACACTGACCACCAAGGAGGCGGCAGAATACAGCAACATCGGCATCAACAAGATCGACAGTATGCTCCGCTCGCCCAACTGCCCCTTCGTTTTGTTTGTCGGCACAAAGAAGCTGGTCAAACGAAAGGAATTTGAGCAATTCATCAGTGAGAAACTGGTGATATAAGAAGTTCCGAAAAATTTACAAATTGCCGGAGAGTTTTTCACAATAACTACTTGAGGGAATGGACAAAATCTGCTATACTTATCGTGTAGCAGTGCGTCCATTTCCCTTCAAGGGAAAGGAGCATTTCATGGGAAAAAATCTCAAAGGAAAAGACTGCGGTAAGGGTATCTACCAAAGAAAGGACGGTTTATACAGCGCACGATTTGTTGATAAAACAGGAAAAAGGCATGAGAAATATTTTCAGACTATTCCCGAAGCAAGGAATTGGATGGAAGAAGCGAAATATGCCGACAAGCACGAAGAAGTTTTTGTTGCCACCGAAACAACGGTTGACCAATGGTTTAGTTTCTGGATTGAAAATATAGTAGGTGACTTAGCCCCTAATACGCTCCGCAATTATCGGGAGCGATATTCCAAAAACATTCAGCCCGTTATCGGTAGAATGGCGATTGCCAATGTCAAGCCCATGCACTGTAAGCAAGTCTTGATTCGGATGGACGCTGATTATGCTGGTTCTACTATCCGACAAGCCTATATTGCTATGGGCACATTGTTCAAGGCGGCGAAAATGAATGACTTGATTGCCAGACACCCAATGGATGGTGTGCGGTTTACAAAGCCAGTTCGTGCTGTGGATGATATAAAGTTTCTTACTTGCGATGACCAACAACGTTTTCTTGAAGTTGCCCAGCGTTCCCACAACTATAACCAATACGCCCTTATCCTCGAAACAGGCTTGCGTACTGGCGAAATGATTGGATTAACTTGGGATGCGATTGACTTTGAAAAACGAACACTTACGGTCAACAAGACTTTGGAGTTTAGGCACGCTCAAAAATACTGGCGTGCAGGTCCTCCAAAGACTCAACAGAGTTATCGCACAATTCCCTTGACGAACAGAGCCTACGATATTCTGAAAAGCATTTGGGATAGCCGGGATAACAGGAAAGAATCTCCCTTGCTTTCACAGACGCTTGAATACATAGACAGGCGCACAGGCACAACCTCACAGCTTGTTATGCGTGACCTTGTTTTTATCAACTGGCGTACAGGAGAGCCAGCGAAGAACAGCTCCTATGATACCCACCTTTACAAGCTCTGCGACGAAGCAGGGATAAATCGCTTTTGTATGCATGCTCTACGCCATACTTACGCCACAAGAGCCATCGAAAGTGGTATGCAGCCGAAAGTGCTGCAAAAGCTATTGGGTCATGCCAGTATCAAGACAACGATGGATAGGTATGTTCATGTGACTACCGATTCGCTCGACCAAGCTGTACGGCAGTTTGAGTCAAAAGGGTTTTCTGACATAAAACTCAATGCGAAAATGGCGTAAAAATGGCGTAGTAGCCGAAAAGCCAAAACCCGAAAACCCTTGCAAATCAAGGAAAAATCGAAGGAGAATGAGTATATATGAAATTAGGTATCGTTGGCCTTCCGAACGTGGGAAAGTCCACACTGTTTAACGCGATTACACAGGCGGGCGCGGAAAGCGCAAACTATCCGTTTTGCACCATCGACCCCAACGTGGGCATGGTTGCCGTGCCGGATGAGCGTTTGCAACCCCTGACCGAGCTGTATCATGCCAAGAAAACGACGCCCGCAGTGGTGGAGTTTGTGGATATTGCGGGCCTTGTGCGCGGTGCGAGCAAGGGTGAGGGATTGGGCAATAAGTTCCTGTCCCATATCCGTGAGGTAGACGCAATCGTGCATGTGGTGCGCTGCTTTGAAAATGAGAATATCGTGCATGTGGAAGGCTCGGTTGACCCGGCGCGCGATATCGAAACCATTAATTTGGAGCTGATTCTGGCAGATATCGAGCATCTGGAGCGGCGTCTGGAGCGCACACGCAAGGCGGCCAAGGCAGATAAAAAGCTGCTGGTGGATGTGGAGATGCTCGAAAAGCTGAAGGCCCATCTGGAGGAAGGCAAGACTGCACGCACATTTGAGGGCTTTGCCGATGATGAGGATGTGCAGCGCGTTATCAAAGAGAGCGATCTGCTGTCCGCGAAAAAGGTGATCTATGCCGCCAATATGGACGAGGCGGGCTTCACTGGAGACAAAACTGAAAATGAGCGCCTGGCGGCCGTGCAGAAAATCGCGGAAGCAGAAGGCGCAATGGTACTGCCGATTTGCGCAAAGCTGGAAGAGGATATTGCGGGCATGGACGCAGAGGAAAAAGAGATGTTCCTCTCCGAACTGGGCCTGCATGAATCCGGTCTGGATCGCCTGATCAAGGTATGTTACGACCTGCTTGGCCTGATGAGCTACCTGACCGCGGGCGAACAGGAGGTGCGCGCGTGGACGATTGAAAAGGGCACTAAGGCGCCGCAGGCGGCAGGCAAAATTCACTCGGATTTTGAGCGCGGCTTTATTCGCGCCGAGGTAATTCAGTATAAGGACCTGATTGAACTCGGTTCGCTGGCGGCCGCGCGGGAAAAAGGCTTGGTTCGCTCGGAGGGCAAGGAATATGTGATGCAGGACGGCGATGTGGTCCTCTTCCGCTTTAATGTATAATAAAAGGATAACCTTTGAAAAGCACCGTTTTAAGCGGTGCTTTTTGCTGCTTGCGGGATCAAATCAGGCATGCTTTATTTTACCGAATTGTTATTGCTTATCACACTATTGCAGTATATAATAAGAACGGCGAATCATGTCGAAGGGCCGTGGATATGCTGGTTTTTGTTTTTTTCGGTAAATTGTATGATGTTTCGCATATCTGCATATATAAATAGCGGAAAAGAGGAAGAACAAGTTGAGCATCCTGACAAACAAACAGAAGGAAGGAACGCATGTGGCCAAGCACACCGCGCAGACGGCTGCTTCCAAAACAAGTAAAAAGCAAAAGCGTGTGCCGCTGGCTGTAAAAATTACGGGCGGTATTGCCGTGCTGCTGCTGGCGGTGCTGTGCAGCTTTACCTATGTTTATCCGAACATTTTTCCCGGTGTAACGGTCGGGTCTATTCCGGTCGGCGGAATGACGCAAGGCGCGGCGACCAAGCAGGTCTCCGGGAAAAGCAAGTCGCTTTATCAAGACGCCAAGCTGTCGCTGACTATTTTTGACACGACGTATGATATCCCGGTGAGCGATGTCCTGCAAAGCGTGGATGAGGAGCAGTCCGTGAAAAACGCCTATGCCGTGGGCCGTACAGGCAACCCGTTTGCCCGTATGTGGGATGTAGCGAAAGCGCTTATCGGTATGAACGAGGCGCAGATCGCCGCGCAGGTTGATGAGGATGGGCTGACCGAGGCGCTGGAAGAAATCTCTTCCAAGGCGCTGACCGAGCCGGTCGAACCGACGTGGGAAATCGGTACGAACACGATGACAATTCACACGGGTAAGCCGGGCGTAAAGTTCGATACGGATGCAGTGCGGTCGCTGCTGGAGGACAAAATCCGCCTGATGGATTTTGAGCCGTATGAGGTTTCGACCGAGTTGACCGATACACCGGCGATTGATATTGACAAGATTGCCGAAGCGGTAATCGGCGACCCGGTCAGTGCAACAGTCAGCAAGGAAGATGGAAAGACCATCATTCCGGAAAAAGTCGGCGTGCAGTTTGATGTGGAAGAGGCAAGAAGCATCATCGGAGATGGCTCGGCGGCGAGTTACACCATTCCGGTTGCGACAACGGCGGTCAAGGTGACGGCAGAGGATCTCAAGACCAAGCTGTTCACGGATACACTTGCGCAGACCTCTACATGGTTGGATGAAAGCAATACGCCTCGAACCAACAATGTCCGGCTGGCGTCGGCGGCTATCAACGGTACAATCCTCAATCCGGGGGACGAATTTTCGTATAATAACGTTGTGGGTGAGCGCACAGAGGCGCGCGGCTATAAACCCGCAGGCGCGTATTCGGGCGGTAAAATCATCGAAGAATTCGGAGGCGGCGTATGTCAGCCTTCTTCAACCCTGTATATGGCGGTGCTGCGTGCGGATTTGGAGGTCACCGAGCGGCATAATCATTCCTTTACCGTGTCCTATACCCCGCTCGGGGAGGACGCCACGGTGGATTACGGCAATTTGGACTTCCGGTTTAAGAATAACACGGACTATCCCGTCAAGATTCTGGCTGAGCAGACGGGCGGCAAGATGATCATGACCATTGTGGGCACCAAGACCAGCGACAAAACGGTAGATACCCGCACCGAGGTGTTGGAGACCTATACGCCGCAGACGATTGAGAAAAAGGATAGCTCCATGATGGCGGGACAGACCCGCGTCGATATCACACCGATTACCGGCTACGCCACGCGTACCTATCAGGTGATTACGGAAAACGGGAAGACGACCGAGGTGCTGGCCAATACGTCCACCTATGTCAAGCGGGATAAGGTAGTGTATGTCGGCACCAAGCAGCCGGCGCCCACCACGCCGCAAACGCCGGCACCTACCACGCCGCAAACGTCGGAGACAGAAGGGTCGTCAACCACCGAAACGCCATCGGATGGAGCGTCGGCGACGGCCGGGGAGTCCGGTACAGACGGGGGCACTTCCACAGAAACAGCAGGCGACCAGACGCAGGCTGCTTCATAATATCAAATAAATCAATGGTAGGAGGATAACGGATGAGACAAGAGTTCACCGCGCAGACGCGTAAGGAAATCAAGAAGGCCTGCAAAGGGCAGGTGATGAACAACCTGGGGCGCTGTATCGGCATCAACTTTTTGTATATGGTGCCATTTGCACTATTGTTTCTGTTGATGTATCTGGTGCTGTTTGGCCGGGTGCTTGCCATGGCAATGGCCGGATACACCGATACGTATATGCTGGGTATGGCTCTGGCGCGGGGCATGAATACCGTCTGGTTGGTGTTGTTTCTGATGATTCTCATCAGCGGACCGCTGACCTTGGGCATCATGCGGTTTTATCTTGCCTTGCAGCGCGGAGAGGAGCCGGGCGTGAGCACCCTGTTTAAGCCTTTTACCTCGCTGCGGGAGCTATGGGCAGGCATCAAGATGAAGTTCTGCCTGACCTTCCGTTCGGCCCTTTGGATGATTGGACCGACTATTGTGTACATGATACTGGCGGTTTCTCTGGCATTTAGCGCAGCGATGAGAGGATCTGTGGGCAATGTGTCGGGCGTAATGACTGTCCTGAACATTCTGTACTTCATCGCGCTGATTCCGATTCAGATTAAAGTGATGACCTACAGCGCAGGCTGGGTGCTGGTGTGTGATGATGAGACGCGCGGCGTATGGGATGCGACGCGTGAAGCATCTGCTGCGTTCAAGGGACAGTTTGGCAAGCTGTTTGTGTTTTTGCTTAGTTTTGTCGGCTGGTACATTCTGCTGATGGGCGTAATCTACCTGTGCGGCGGTCTGGGGGCTGCCGGTTTGGTGCTGGTCAAGGGCAGCATGGGCATAGCGATTATGGTAACGGCGCTTATCGCGGCAGTCTGTGTGGCGGTTCTGCTGGGGGCATTCCTCGACGCTTATGTGATGACCTCGTTTTTCGGCATGTATGCGTACCTTTCCGCACCGGTCGCGGCACCGCAGGACACACCTTTTACCGGCTCATGGCCGGGACAGGGTGGCGACGGCACACCGCAATAAAGTATAATTGATATCGAAACGGCGGGTTTTCCCGCCGTTTCGTGTGCTTGACAGCGTAAAGGCGCAATGTTATAATGAAACCATCATATCGGCTGAAACGCAATGAAGAGGAAAGTACGCGGCGAGGTACGGCAAAGCGAGTCCCGGACGGTGTAAGCGGGATGCAGAAGGCGCCGCGGAAAATGGCCTCGGAGCACCGTATCGACCGGCGGTAATCCCGCCATAGGCTGCGGCGGGGGATTCCCGTTATTGAATCGGGGTATGGCAGTACCCGCTAAGGCGTGCCGCCGTGAGGGGCGCGTAAAGCAAGGTGGTAACACGGAAGCGTTTCGCTCTCGTCCTTGGATGAAGTTCATTCGGGGAGGAGGGCTTTTTCATTTCTTCGTAAGAATGCGTATGAAAACGGATAAAATTTCGCAAACCTATGATAAAGGAGAAGAATCAGATGGACAAGAAACCTTACTATATCTCAACGGCGATTGCTTACACCTCGGCAAAGCCGCATATCGGTAACACCTATGAAATCGTGTTGGCCGATGCAATCGCGCGCTACAAGCGCCTGACCGGCTATGATGTCTACTTCCAGACCGGTACGGACGAGCATGGCCAGAAGATTCAGGAGAAGGCTGAGGCCGCGGGTATTACGCCGCAGCAGCATGTGGATCAGGTTGCGGCAGAAGTCAAGCGCATCTGGGATATGATGAACACCACCTACGATAAGTTTGTGCGCACGACCGATCCGATGCACGAGAAGAAGGTACAGAAAATCTTCAAAAAGCTGTATGATCAGGGCGATATCTACAAGGGCAGCTACAAAGGAAAGTATTGCAAGCCCTGCGAGTCCTTCTGGACCGATAGCCAGCTCAAGGACGGCTGCTGTCCGGACTGCGGCCGCCCGGTCGTGGATGCGCAGGAAGAAGCCTACTTTTTCCGCATGAGCAAGTATGCCGACCGCCTGATGCAGCACATCGAGGAGCATCCGGAGTTCATCCAGCCAGAGAGCCGAAAGAATGAGATGGTCAATAACTTCCTCAAGCCCGGCCTACAGGACCTGTGCGTGTCGCGCACCTCGTTCTCGTGGGGCATCCCGGTAGACTTTGACCCCGGCCACGTTGTCTACGTCTGGCTGGATGCGCTAACCAACTATATCACCTTCTGCGGCTATGACCCGGACGGCAACCATGATGAGCACTACAAGCGCTTCTGGCCGGCGGATGTGCATCTGATCGGCAAGGATATCATCCGTTTCCACACGATCTACTGGCCGATCTTCCTGATGGCGCTTGGTGAGCCGCTGCCCAAGCAGGTGTTTGGTCATCCGTGGCTGCTGGTGGGCGAGGGCAAGATGTCCAAGTCGCTTGGCAATGTGATTTACGCGGACGATCTGGTGCGTCTGTTCGGTGTGGACGCGGTGCGCTATTATGTGCTGCATGAGATGCCGTTTGCCAATGACGGCGTGATTTCCTATGAGCTGATTTGTGAGCGCATCAATTCCGAGCTGGCCAACGTGCTGGGCAATCTGGTCAACCGCACGATTGCCATGACCAAAAAGTATTTCGACGGCGTTGTGCCTGCCCCGGCAGATGCCGAGCCGGTGGATGACGAGCTGAAGGCGGTCGCGCTCGGCCTGCCCGCAGCGGTTGAGAAGCGCATGGCGGATTTGCACGTTGCGGATGCCATCGACGAGGTATTTACGCTGCTGCGCCGCTCGAATAAGTATATCGACGAGACCATGCCGTGGGCGCTGGCCAAGGACGAGGCCAAGAAGGGCCGTCTCGGCACGGTGCTGTATAACCTGCTTGAGTCCATCCGCTTTGCGGCAACCATGCTGCGTCCCTATCTGCCCGATACCGCGGATAAGATTTTCGCGCAGCTGGGCACTGAGGACAAAGGCGTGGAGAGCCTCCAGGCCTTTGGCGGCATGACCGCGGGCGCACCGGTGGGCGAAGCGTCCATCCTGTTCGAGCGCATCGATATTCCGAAGAAGATGGCCGAAATCGAGGAGGAGAAGATGGCGCAGCAGCAGGCGGAAAAGCCGGCTGTAACCTTCCTGCCGGATATTCCGTTTGACGACTTCTGTAAGGTCGATATGACCGTGTGCAAGGTGCTTGCCTGTGACAACGTCAAGAAGAGCGAAAAGCTGCTGAAATTCCAGCTGGATGACGGTTCGGGCACGCCGCGTCAGATTCTGTCGGGTATTGCCAAGTACTACAAGGCGGAGGATCTCGTCGGCAAGACGGTTGTCGCCGTGACCAACCTGCCGCCGCGCAAGATGATGGGACAGGAGTCTAACGGTATGCTGCTGTCTGCTGAAAAGGACGGCAAACTCACTCTGCTTATGCTGGATGATGCGATTGAAGCGGGCGCAAAGCTGTGCTAAAATAAAGACGCGAGGGGCTGCGGCGACCGCCGCAGCCTTTTCCTTACAGCGAAAGGAGTTTATATGGGCTACCAATATGATTTCTTCCGGTTGGAAACCGAAGCGGGCGGCTATTCGCTGATGGGTGGTATCGGAATTGTGCTGGACGGATATCAGGAGATCATACGCGCCCGCGCGGCAGAGGGCTGGCGGTACTGTGGCTGTATTCCGGTCAAGCAGCGCGCAGAAGGGTATATCACGCAGGTCGACCTGGTGTTTGAAAAACCGACAGAGGATGAAAAATGAATCTTTGGGCGCGGCATTTGCGCCGGAAATGAGGGAAACAAATGCGGGCACTGATTCAGCGTGTGTCACATGCGTCGGTTACAATCGACGGCGCGGTGCACGGGCAGATTGGGCAGGGCTTTCTTGTCCTGCTCGGTATGACGGATGGGGATACGGTGGAGGACGCGGTTTATCTGGCGGATAAAACAGTTAAACTTCGCGTGTTTACCGATGAAAACGACAAGATGAACCGGTCGCTTCACGACGTCGGCGGCGGGATCTTGGTGGTGTCGCAGTTTACGCTGTATGGAGACTGCAAAAAAGGCAATCGCCCGAGTTTTATCGCGGCGGCGCGGCCGGAAACGGCGATTCCGCTGTATGAAGCGTTTATCGCGCGCTGCCGCGAGAGCGGCCTGCCGGTCGAGACCGGCGAGTTTGGCGCGGATATGAAGGTTGACCTGCTCAACGATGGTCCGGTTACATTGTGGATGGACACCGCGCAGATGCGGTGATGGAAAGGAGAATTTCGATTATGAAAATTATGCAGCTTTGCGTTGGTGCAGTAGCGACCAATTGCTACATTGTTTATGATGAAAACAGTCGTGAGGCCGCGGTGATCGATCCGGGTGACAATGCCCCTTCGATTCTGCACGCGATTGCGGAGGAAAAACTGACGGTCAAGTATGTGCTGCTGACGCATGCGCATTTCGACCATATTCTTGCCGCACATGAGGTGCTGGAAAAGACCGGGGCAAAATATGTCGTACCGGAGGGCGACCTGTGGCTGCTCAAGCATGAGAATATGCGTCCGTTCCGTGCACTGGCGCGCGGCTATGTGGAGGACACGCCGGATATTGTGGCAACCGAGGGCACGCAGGTCACCTTTGGTAACCTGACCGCGTCCTATATGAACACGCCCGGACATACGCCCGGCTCGTCGGTCATCCAGATTGAGGACTGTCTGTTCACGGGCGACACACTGTTCCGTCATGAGTGCGGACGCTGCGACCTCGAGGGCGGCGATTTCGGCCAGATGCTGCACTCGCTTAAGCGTCTGCACGATTTGGAGGGCGACTATAAGGTGCTGCCCGGACATGAGGGTCTGTCCACGCTGTCCGAGGAGCGCGTGGCCAACTCCTATATGCTGCAGGCGGTCGGCAAGTGATGCTTTATACCATGGAGGGCCATGCGCTCAAGCATGCGGTGGAGGAAATGCTGTTTCACCTGCTGCCAACCATTACGCTGACGCATGCAGACACCATCGGTAAGGGCGAGCAGGACTGGTGCCGCAGTATCCTGGCCGAAGCGGACGGGCAAGCGCAGGCCAGGGCAATCGTCAGCATGGACGGTACGGTGCGCGAAAGCGAGAGACGCGCATCGGCGGAAGGGTTGCAGCCGCTCGATTATAAGCGTACGGTCACTGAACTGGTGAAAACGACCGTGTATGACGCGGTTGTGCCCGCGCTGACCGAGCCGCCGGTCTGGGGCAGTTTGACCGGTGTGCGTCCGGCCAAGCTCGCCCGCGGCCTGATCGAGCGCGGCATGAGCCGCGGTGAGGCAGCGGCATACCTGCGGGAGCATTTCCATGTTTCCTCCGATCGCACCGCGCTGACCATTCGTGCGGCGGCAACGGCGATGGAGCTCGACCGCGCCATCGGGCCGGATGATATTTCGCTCTATGTGGGTATTCCGTTTTGCCCTTCGCGGTGCTATTACTGCTCGTTCGTGTCCTCCACAACCGCGCAGTCCGGCCAGCTGATGGGGCCGTATCTGGATACCCTGTGCCGCGAGGTGGAGGAGACCGCCGCGCTGGTGCGCGAGGCAGGCAAACGGGTGCAGAGCGTATATATCGGCGGCGGCACGCCGACCACGCTGGATGAAAGGCAGCTGGCACGTTTGCTCGCGGTACTGGAAAAAAACTTTGATTTTTCGCATCTGCGTGAATATACTGTGGAAGCAGGCCGCCCGGATACCATCACACCGGAAAAACTTGCGGCGCTGCGAGCCGCAGGCGTCGGGCGCGTGAGCATCAACCCGCAGTCGATGGACGATGCGGTGCTGGCTGCTATCGGGCGGCGGCACAGCACGCAGGATGTGCTGCGCGCCTATGACGAGGCGCGTCAGGCGGGCTTTGAGGCAATCAACATGGATGTGATTGCGGGGCTGACCGGCGATACTGCGGACAGCTTTGCACGGACGATGGATACGCTCATCGGTCTTGCGCCCGAGAATATCACGGTGCATACGCTGGCTATCAAGCGCGGCGCGGATCTCACCGATAAGGCTGCGGCCGCCGCGCAGCGCGATACGGTTTCGCGTATGCTGGATGGCGCCTCGCACGCGCTGCAAGCGGCGGGCTACGGGCCATACTATCTGTACCGACAGAAGTTTACCGCCGGAGGCTTTGAGAACGTCGGCTGGTGCAAACCGGATACCGAATGTTTTTACAATGTGACCATGATGGAGGAATTGCAGACCATTCTGTCGCTGGGCGCGGGCAGCGTGTCCAAGCGCGTCGAGCGCGCGACCGGCTGGATCGAGCGGACGAATAACCCCAAATATCCGCTCGAGTACATCCGTGCAGCCGACCGGCTGGCGGAAGGCAAACGCAAATTACTATTTCCCAAGCAATAAGGAGGGAACGGGTTATGGCGGAATATACGCTCAAATATATCAATCACCGTGCACGGTATGAGGCAGCGGATTTTATTCATGAATGTGAGCAGCATTATCATGCGCAGGTACTCGCTGTAGCGGAAGAGATTGCGCGCAATAGCACGCAAAAGCCAATCGTATTGATCAACGGGCCGTCCTCATCAGGCAAGACCACAACCAATGACCGCATTGCCCGCGCGCTGGAGACGCACGGCATTCGCGCGGAGATGATTTCGATGGACGATTATTACCGTACGGTCGGTACCTATGAAATCCCGCCCGACCCGGAAAACGGAGTGCCCGATCTGGAAAGCCCGGAGTGTATGAACCTGCCGCTTTTGAGTCAGCACTTGGCACAGCTGGCGGAAGGACAGGAAATCAGCCTGCCGCGGTTTGAGTTTGAAACCCGCACCTCGATTCCCGACGCGCGCACGCTGCGGCTCGATCCGGACGAGGTGGTGCTCATCGAGGGAATTCACTCTTTCAATCCTGTCATCATGGGCGATTTGGCGCATGCGGCGACCGGCGTGTACCTGTCAGTGGCTAGCGCGGTTGTGCCCGAGGAGGGGCCACGGCTCGAGCCGTATATGCTGCGCTTTTTGCGCCGCGCCATGCGGGATAGCTTATTCCGCAATTCTCCGGTTGAAGAAACCCTGCATCAGTGGAACTCCGTGCGTCGCGGCGAGCGTCTGTATATCGCGCCGTATCGCGGGCAGGCTAACCTGACGGTGGATACGTTTTTGCCGTATGAGATCTGCATCCTGATGCAGCATTTGATGCTGCGGCTGCAGCAACATGGACAGGAATTGGCTGGTGCGGATCTTGCGCCGATCGGTGCAGTGCTGGGGCAGGTGGCGCCGATTGATTATGCGGATTTCATTCCGGAGGACTCGGTGCTGCACGAGTTTATCGGCTGAAATGGGCGCTGAAACTTGCTTTTTGGCAGGGTGTGAAGTATAATAAACCAAATATGGCGGTCTTTGGCCGCGCGAAAGGGGCGATGGGTGATGGATGCAAAGGTACAATCGTTTCTGGACAAAATCAAGGTGATGGCGGAAAAAACCGGTAAGGCTGCCGGCCGCGCGGCAGACGCGGCGGGCAAAAAGGCGACCGAGCTTGCCGGGGCAACCCGTATTAATTTGCAGATTTTTGACCTTAATACCGAGTGTGAGGTGCTCTATAAGGAAATCGGTCGGATGGTTTACGAGCTGCACCGCGGCAACGAGGTTTCCAGCGATGAAATGGATGAGAAAATCGCTGCGGTAGACGCAAAACAGGAAAAGATTGCCTCTTTGCGTGAGGAACTGGCGGGCATGCGCACAATTGTGGTCTGCCCGCACTGCGGCAAAACATGCAGCCGGGAGGATGCGTATTGCTCGGGCTGCGGCGGCGCGCTGTGAACACATATTTCGGAGCGCCCTGCCATACGGTACTATAAGAAAAAGCAAAGGGCGTGTAACGTTTGCAGCGAAAAAAACAGAATTTTATCCAAGGTGCGGTCATTTTAATGGTTGCGAGCCTGATTGTAAAGGTAATCGGCGCGTTTTTCCAGATTCCGCTGCAGAACATGATCGGCGGGGAGCAGTCTCCGGCGTTCGGTCTGTTCAGCGCGGCGTACCGCATCTATACGGCGATGCTCATTATCTCGACGGTCGGCCTGCCTGCCGCGCTGTCCAAAATGGTCGCCGAGGCGACGGCGTGCGGGCGTGAGCGCGAGGTGCGCCGGATTGTGCGTGTGGCGGCGGGCATTTTTGTGCCGGTCGGCGTGCTGGCAACGATGGTGCTGTTTTTCGGCGCGGGTACGTTTGCAAGCTGGATTAAGAATCCGGATGCGCAGCTGGCGGTTATGGCAATCGCGCCGAGCGTTGCGATGGTAGCTATCCTATCGGTGTTCCGCGGATATTATCAGGGGCGTGCCAACATGGTGCCCACCGCGGTTTCTCAGGTGATCGAGGCGATGGGCAAGCTGTTTGCGGGTCTGGGTCTTGCGTATTATGCCAAGCAGCATGGTATGGAGGACGCGGTGGTCGCAGCGCTGACCGTGCTGGGTGTCACGCTGGGCGAGGTCGTGGCGGCGGGCTATATGCTTGTGCAGGCGGGCATCAGCCGTCGGCGCAGCGAGCCGGTGCACCTGCTGAGCGATGCAATCCGCCCGACGCGGGAGCTGGCCAAAACGCTGCTTTCGCTTTCCATTCCGATTACAATTAGCTCGGCGGTGATGAGCCTGACCGACCTTATCGACGTGGCGCTGATTGCTGCGCGGCTGCAAAGCCCGGCAGTCGGCATGTCGGCCGAGGCGGCAACCACCGCTTACGGCATCTATACCGGTACAGTCAATTTCTTTAACTTACCGCAGACACTCATCACGGCGCTGGCGGTCAGTGTACTGCCCACTATTGCAAGCGCACGGGCGTCCCAGAATTTCACCAAGGTGTCCAAAACCATGGGAACAACGCTGCGTTTGACCATGATTATCACGCTGCCGGCGGGAGTGGGGTTCTTATTGCTGTCCGGCCCAATCCTGCGCATGTTCTACTCGGTGGGCGTATCCGAGCAAGGCGGCCCGCTCATGGCGATGCTGGGGGTTGCCGTGCCGGCGGTGGCGCTGGTTGCGGTGACCAACGCCACTTTGCAGGCGTTCGGACGCATTGACTTACCGCTTATTTCCATGTTTTTGGGTGCGGTGGTCAAGATGCTGGGTGACTATTACCTCATCGGTAATCCGGAGTTTGGTATTTTAGGAGCGCCTATCAGTACGGCGGTGTGCTACTGGCTGATTGCGTTGCTCAACCTGTTCCATATTGGGTGGCTGTCGCATGCGCTGCCGCCGCTGGGTAAAACAGTGGGACGGCCGCTTGCGGCAACCATCGGCATGGGGGCGGCAACCTATATTTGTCATACGGTATTGCTGCGGGTATTGGATACCGCTCCCGGCACGCTTTTGGATAAGCTGGTGACGCTGATTGCAATTGCAGTTGCGGCGGCGGTCTATGTTGTCTTGTTGCTGATGCTGCGCGCTATAGAGCGTGAGGATGTGCTGCTGCTGCCAAAGGGTGAAAAAATTGCGAATCTATTACATTTGAAGTGAGCGGGAAGTGCGAAAAATGGTTGATTTTCAGCAAAAAGAGAAGTATGATTTTGAAGATTTACTGCGGATTATGGAAATTCTGCGCGCGCCGGACGGCTGCATGTGGGACCGGGAGCAGGACCATCAGTCCATCCGCCGCAATTTTATTGAGGAGACGTATGAGGTCTGTGAGGCCATCGACGAGCAGGATGCCGAGCATCTGAAGGAAGAGCTGGGCGACGTGCTGCTGCAGGTCGTGTTCCATGCGCAGATGGAGAAGGAAAAGGGCGTATTTGACATCGGAGACGTCGCGGACGGCGTGTGCAAAAAGTTGATTTTCCGGCATCCGCACATTTTCGGCTCGGTGGAGGTCGGCTCGTCCGAGGAAATTCTGCGCAACTGGGATGCGCTTAAGCGTGTAGAAAAGCATCAGGAGACCGATACTTCCGCGCTTGACAGCGTCGCGCGCAGCCTGCCGGGTCTCATCCGTGCGGAAAAGCTGCAAAAGAAGGCAGCAAAGGTCGGCTTTGACTGGGAAAACGTGCAGGGTGCTTTTGATAAGGTCGGCGAGGAGACGCTCGAGTTGCAGCAAGCAATGGATGGCAATGGCGACGCGGAAGAGGAGCTGGGCGATCTGCTGTTTGCGGTGGTCAATGTGGCGCGGCATTTGAAGGTTGACCCGGAGCGCGCGCTGGAAAAGACCTGCGATAAATTCATCAGCCGCTTTGCCTCAATGGAACGGCAGGCGCGCGCAGAGGACAAGGCTCTGTCCGATTTGCCGCTGGAGGCATTGGATGCACTTTGGAATAAAGCAAAGGAAACCGAATGACAAACGGAGGTACACGCATGAAAAAAAGCGAATTTGTCACGCTCGTTGCGGACAGAACCGGGCTGTCTAAAAAGGATACGGAAAAGACAATGGATGCGATTTTTGAGGCCATTGGCGACGCGCTTGTGTCCGGTGATAGGGTGCAGTTCGGCGGTTTTGGATCGTTTGAGACAAAGCAGCGTGCCGCGCGCACAGGACATAATCCGCGCACGGGCGAGGAAATCGAAATCGCCGCGGCGATAACGCCGGTCTTTAAGCCCAGTAAAACTCTCAAGGATAAGGTGGATAAAAAGTAACGTGAGACTGGATAAATATCTCAAGGTTTCCCGCCTGATTAAGCGCCGTACCGTGGCCAATGATGCGTGTGACGCAGCGCGTATCACGGTCAACGGCAAGCCCGCCAAGGCTTCGTATCAGGTTAAAACGGGTGACATCATCGAAATTGCGTTCGGCCAGCGCACCATGAAGGTGGAAGTGCTCGCCATCGCGGAGCACGCCCTGAAGGCAGACGCTGCCGCTCTGTATCGGGAGATCTCCTGATTGGGTGCTAAAACATCCCGTCCCTTCATAGGATGAAGGGAGCGGGATGTTTTTTTGCAGGGAGGGAATGGCTGATGGCATCCGAAGATCGCAACAGGGAAATGCCGCATAATATCATTTTGGAAGGCAGGGAAAAGCTGTCTATTTCCGGCGTTTTAGACGTGCAGAGTTTTGATGAGGAGCAGGTGCTGCTGGAAACGGTGCGCGGCATGGTGGTGGTGCGCGGACAGGGGCTGCATGTCGAGCGGCTGCAGCTGGAGGCAGGCGAGCTGATTGTGGAAGGCGAAATAGGGCTAATCGAATACGATGACAGCGTGCAGCCGCGCGATAGCTGGTTCAAACGACTGTTCGGCGGGTGAAGCGGTATGGAGGTGTTTTCCAATCAGGAGCAGCTGCGGCTGTTTCTGCAAAGCGTTCTGCTTGGCGCCGGCCTTGCCGTAGTGTACGACCTGCTGCGCGCTCCCCGACGGGTATTCGGGTTCGGTTGGGCTGCAACCGCGGTCTGCGACGCATTTTTCTGGCTGGTGCTGCTATTGGCGTTGTTTGAATTCAATCTGCTGTTCGCAACCGGCCAGAACCGCTATTTTGTACTGGCCGGCGCGGCAGGCGGCGCTATTTTGTACTTTCAGCTGCTCAGCGGTGTGGTGCTGACTGTGCTGGAGGGTGTGCTGCACGGAATGGTTCGCTTTGTGGCCGGCCTCTGCTGGCTGGGCAGAACCGTCCGACAGCGTTGGCAGCAAAGCCCGCTGGTGGGAAAAATCCGATTTTTTGCAAAAAAGTTTGAAAAACCCTCTTCCATTTTTCGTGGAAAAGGTATAAAATAAAATCCAGATCAGTTTGACGCGGACAGACAGTACGAGGTGAGAAAACGGTGTCGAAGCGGAAAATGCCGGTTGTGGTAAAAATAGCGATGCTGGCGTTTCTGCTCTATGCGGTGGTCACAATCGTTCGTCTGCAGTCCCAGATTGCGGATAAGCAGGCAGAGCTGGACTCCCTGAACCAGCAGGTACAGGAATATCAGGAAGCCAACGAATTATTGCGGCAGGAAATGCAAAACGGCATTACTGAGGAGGATATCGGTGAGCTGGCCCGTTCTGAACTGAGCTATGCGGAACCCGGGGAACGTGTTTTTGTGGACACCTCCAGCCGGTAAAAGGGAAAAGATTAACGGAGGCAAAAAAACTTATATGGATTTGGCAGTGGGAACGATTGTAGAAGGCAAGGTAACCGGCATTACCAAATTCGGCGCGTTCGTTGCGTTGCCGGAGGGCAAGTCGGGCATGGTGCATATCTCTGAGGTTGCGTCCAGCTTTGTCAACGACATCAAGGATTTTCTGCAGGAAGGGCAGACGGTTAAGGTCAAGATCATCAATATCGATCAGGCCGGACGCATCAACCTTTCGATTAAGAAAGCGCAGCCACAGGAGCAGCACCCGGAGCGGTCAGGCGGCTTTGCGGCCCGTCAGCCGCGTTTTCAGCAGCGTTCCGCTGCACCGCGGGGACGTGCGGCACAGCAGCCCAAGGACCCTGCGACGATGAGTTTTGAGGATAAACTAAAGGCGTTTATGTCGGACAGCGAAAGCCGTCAGGCGGATGTCCGTCATGCGACCGACCGTAAGAATGGTTCGCGTAGACGCAGATAAACAGAAAAACCGAGGGTGACCTCGGTTTTGTTTTTATTATACGGTATCCGACAGATTTTGCGCAATATCATAAAAAATGCGCCCTTCCTTGCGGAAGAGCGCCAAAAGTAGGATTGTGGGGATAAAGATATGAACGGTGCATGGCAGCTTTTCAACTGCCATGATTAATATACCATATTTTACCATATATGTCAATGCTTTTTTAAAGAGGTTTTCATGAAACAACTGTTGATTAAAAACGTAACCGTTTGGACGATGGATCAGTCGGACACGCGCTTTTCCGGCTGGGTGCTGATAGAGGACAGAAAAATCGCCGCCACAGGCACGCAGATGCCGCCGGATTGCGAGCAGGTGATCGACGGCGCGGGCGGTGTGCTCACGCCCGGTCTTATCGACATCCATTCCCACCTTGGCTTGTATGAGGACGGATTGGGCTTTGAGGGGGCGGACGGTAACGAAGACACCGATCCCGTCACACCGCATCTGCGCGTCATCGACGGTATCAACCCGATGGATCGCGGTTTCCGTGAGGCGGTCGAGGCGGGCGTGACCGCGGTTGCAGTCAGCCCGGGCAGCGCCAACCCCATCGGCGGGCAGATCGCCCTTCTCAAGACTGCGGGACGCCGGGTGGACGATATGGTGCTCAAAGCGCCGCTTGCCATCAAGTTTGCGTTGGGGGAAAACCCCAAGTCGGTTTATCACGATAAGGATGAAAGTCCGGTCACCCGCATGGCGACTGCTGCGCTCATCCGCGAACAGCTTTATAAGGCAAAGGAGTATCTGGCGCGGCGAGAACGCGCCGAGAGCGACCCGGAGGACGAGGGGCCGGATTACGATATCAAGCTGGAAGCATTACTGCCGATGCTGTGGGGCAAGATTGAGGCGCATTTCCATGCGCATCGTGCGGATGATATTTTCACCGCGCTGCGTATTGCAAAGGAATTCGGCATCAAGCCGGTCATCGTGCATGGCACGGAGGCCCATCTGGTGGCTGATTTGCTGGCAGAGGAAGGCGTGCCGGTGGTGAGCGGGCCATACATGACCGACCGCTCCAAACCGGAATTGCGCAATCTGACCGACGCGGCGCCGGGTATGCTTGCCCGCGCGGGAATTCCGACCGCGATTACGGTAGACCATCCGGAAATTCCGCTGCGGCTGCTGCCGATGGCTCTGCTGCTTGCCGTGCGCGCCGGAATGGACAAAACCGAGGCGCTGCGCGCGGTCACTTCGGTGCCGGCACAGATTGCGGGCTTGTCGAGCCGTATCGGCGGCTTGCAGGTTGGTATGGATGCGGACTGCGTACTGTGGAGCGGAGACCCGCTGGATTTTACGGCTCAGGTGCAGGCTGTTTGGATAAACGGTGTACTGGAATACAGGAGGACATGATGAGAACGATTGACGTTTCGGAAGTGACAAAGCTGGTGCGGCAGCTGTGCATCGACGCAAATTATTATCTGCCCGCCGACTTGCGGCAGGCGTTTGTGGACGGGCAGAAGGCCGAGCAGTCGCCGCTGGGCAAGGAGATTTTCGGTGAGATGATTGCAAACTGTGATTTGGCGCGCGCAAACGACGTGCCGGTCTGTCAGGATACTGGTATGGCAATTGTGTTTGCTGAGGTCGGGCAGGATGTGCATCTGACAGGCGGTGCATTTGAGGACGCGGTGACAGAGGGCGTGCGCCGCGGCTATATTGACGGCTATCTGCGCCTGTCGGTGGTGGGCGACCCGCTGCGCCGCGAGAATACGAACGATAACACGCCCTGCGTGCTGTACACCTCGATCGTGCCGGGGGATAAGGTGCGCATCACGGTTGCACCCAAAGGCTTCGGTTCGGAAAACATGACCGCGATGAAAATGTTTACGCCCGCCGCGACCAAAGAGCAGATTGTGGACTTTATCTCAGATGCTTGTATCAACGCAGGCTCCAATCCCTGCCCGCCGATTGTCATTGGCGTGGGGTTGGGCGGCACGAGTGACAAGGCCGCTTTCCTCGCTAAGCGTGCGCTGCTGCGTCCGGTGGGTGAGCACAACGCCGACCCGCTGTATGCCCAGATGGAGCAGGCGATTCTGGACAAGGTCAACGCTTCGGGCGTCGGTCCGCAGGGCCTTGGCGGCACGGTGACTGCGCTTTCCTGCGCGATTGAGCCGTTTGGCACGCATATTGCGGGCCTGCCGTGTGTGGTCAATATCTCCTGTCATGTCACACGCCATGCGGAAGGCGAGATTTGAGGAACGGTTAGGGAAACTGCTGAACAATTTATGAATTTGCGCAAAATAGATTGGACATTTTGCCTGAAGGCGTGGTATACTAAATATAGCAAAACCCCATATGGCGACCGTTGCCATCGGCGGACGGCAACGCCAAAGTATCTTGGGCTTTCCGCCCGATAGGAGATGATGTTATGAAGTTCACCATCGTCGAGAGAAAGATGAAAATTGACGACGATCTGCGGCAATACGCGCTGCGCAAGGTTGAAAAGCTGGATCGGTATTTCCATCAAGATTCCGACACCACACTGACCTTCAGCGAACTGCGCGGCAAGCAAACCGTGGAAATTACTGTGCGTCAGGCCGGATTGGTCGTGCGCGCGGAGGAAACCACGACCGACATGTTTGCATCCGTGGACGGAGCCATCAGCAGCATCGAGCGCCAGATCCGCAAGCACAAAACCCGTTTGGAAAAGCGGTTGCGTGAGGGCGCATTTGATAAGCTGGCCGAGCAGCAGGCGGCGCTGTCGGAGGAGGACTTCGATATCGTGCGCCGTAAGAGGTTTGACGTTAAGCCTATGAGCGTGGACGAGGCAATCTTGCAGATGAATCTGCTGGATCACCAGTTCTACTTCTTCCGAAACGCGGATGACGACAACGTACATGCGGTCGTTTACAAGCGCGCGGCAGGCGGTTACGGCCTGATTGAAGGCGAGGAATAAAAATGTAAGGAGAAGGGCTGTCAGGTTATATCCGGACAGGCTTTCCAAGAAAACAAAACAAAGGCCGGCGGCACTTCTGCCGCCGGCCTTTTCTGAGGAAAGGAAGCTATGAACCTTTGTGATATTGATGTAATCCGTGCGGTTCTTGCAAAGCACGGATTTCACTTTTCCAAATCGCTCGGTCAGAATTTTCTGACCGATGTCACGGTGCCGCAGCGCATTGCCGCGAAAAGCGGCGCGGCGCAAGCCGGGAATGTGGTCGAGGTCGGCCCGGGCATGGGCTGTTTGACGGCGGAATTGTGCCGCACGGCCGAGCGGGTTGTCGCGGTCGAACTGGACCGCGCGTTGCTGCCCGTGCTGGATGAAACCCTGGCGGAGTTCGATAATTTTGAGGTCGTGCAGGGCGATGTGCTTGCGCTCGACCTCGCCGCGCTGTGCGCGGAAAAATTCGGGGACGCGCACACGGTCGCATGCGCCAACCTGCCGTATTATATCACCACGCCCGCAATTACCGCGCTGCTCGAAAGCCGCGCGTTTGATAAGATTACGGTCATGGTGCAGAAAGAGGTCGCGCAGCGCATCTGCGCCGCGCCCGGGACGGCGGCGTACTCGGCCTTTTCCATCTATGTGCAGTATCATGCCGCGGCGGAGATTTTGTTTGATGTGCCGGCAGACTGCTTTGTGCCGCGGCCCAAGGTGGACTCCGCGGTGTTGCAGTTGACCCCGCTGCCGCAGCCCGCGGTCGAGACGCAGGATGAAAAGCTGTTCTTTGCGCTGGTGCGGGCGGCGTTCAATATGCGTCGAAAGACATTGGTCAACGCGCTCGGTCCGGTGCTCGGCGGTGCGCTGGGCAAGGATGGTATTACAGCGCTCATTGAATCGGTTGGGCTGGATACGCGCGTGCGCGGTGAACGGCTGAGCCTTGCGGATTTTGCACGGCTGACGGATGCAGCGGCAGAACGCCTGAAAACGCAGCAAGAAACGCAATGACACACGAAGAAAAAGGGATCTGACACATCGGTCAGATCCCCAGAAGAAGCAGCACACCAATGAGGATGAGCTGTTCCCAGTCCACTTCGCCGCCGTCATCGGAGAGAAGAAACCAAACGATAACCAGCGCGATGATGGTATCGGTGTCCAGCCGGATGTTTTGCAGACGGCTGGACAGGCCGCGCGACAGCTCCGCCAGCGCGGAGTCGGCTTGCCCGCTCTGCGGCGGATGGTGCGATACGGTTTCGTTATGTAGCGGCGCACTGGGCGCAGCTTCGGTCAGATAGCGGTTGTACAAAGACGGTTCCCCTCCTTTTGCTTTAAAGCGCTCGTGTGCCGTCATCGGATGGCGAAGTGCCGTCCGCACGGCTCAGCTGACCGAACTGGCCGAGTGCGGCGCGCGCCATACGAGCCATGCTGACCAAGCGCATGGCGTGGTCGAACTGGCCTGCAACCTCGTCAGTGACGAAGGGTTTGAGCGCGCCCAATAGGGCGCGCTTCTCCTGTCTGACCGCGCTCTGTCCACTCTGGACGATCGCGCCGAATACAGGCAGCGCCCGCTGCATCCACTCGGCGGTCGGGTCGTACTCGTTGGCGGAGGACGGTGCGGATTGCTCCGCACCGCCCAACATGCCGGAGACGGTTTTCATCGCGTTTTGCAGTGCTTCCGGGTCGCTCAGCAGGGAGGACAGCATATCGTTATCCATAGCAGAGCCTCCTTATTTTCCGAAGATTTTTTTGAGCTGTGCGGCAAGGCTGGCGCCTTCTTCGGTCTGCATCAGCTGCCGCGCCAAACGGGCGGCCTCTCCCATGTCGCCGCGTTGGGCGGCCTGTGCGGCACGCTCCAGATCGGCGGCATGCCGGTCGGAGATGATCCGGGCGGCTTTCTGTCCGTCCGGTGTGCGCAGTGCGGCTTGCAGCTGCGCGAGCGCATCGGTTTTTCCGGCCTGCTCTGCAATGCGGCGGAGAATTTCATCTTGATTGGGCATTGTTCCCATCCCTTTCCATGCCTCGTTTATTGCCAGTATATGCGGTGCAATGGAAAAATGTGAGGGAGAGGGTTTACAAGCGCGCAATCCCGTTGTAAAATACTGCTGTGTCGCCGGAAGGGAGGCAGAGCCTTGAAGATACTGATTTTTACAGATTCACATGGATACAATGTAAGCATGGCCTGCGCGGTCGAACGGGAGGCGCCGGATCTGGTGCTGCATCTGGGCGACCATACGGATGACGCGCGCGAGTTGGAAAGCGTGTTTCCTCGACTGACGGTGTGCGCGGTACGTGGCAACAATGATTGTTTTGACCGGGAAGCGCCTGAGCATGCCGTGGTAGCACCGGATGGCGTGCGTATCTTCCTGACACATGGGCATCGGGAGCAGGTCTATATGCGTGAGGGCAAGCTGGTGGCGCAGCGTGCGCGGGAGGAAGGTTGCTCCCTTGCTTTTTTCGGACATACGCATCGCATGTATCTGGAGCGCGTCAATGGCGTGCTGGTCTGCAATCCGGGCAGTATCAGTCTGCCGCGCGGCGGTACGGCGGGCTATGGTCGGCTGACAGTGGAAAATGGACAGCCGCGGCTGCTCGAACTGGTCGATGAGGACGGTAAACTGCTGCGGCGTGAGAAAATTGGATGGTAAGGGGAAAAGAAATGCTTTTGGCAATTGACGTAGGCAACACAAATATGGTGTTTGGATTATATGAGGGGGAAAAGCTGCGCGGAACATTCCGTATTTCGACCAATGCCGAGCGTACCTCGGATGAGCTGGGCATGCAGATTTCGCAGTATTACCACTTTCACGGTATTGATCGCAAGGAAACGCGCGCGGTGATCATCGCGTCGGTTGTGCCGCCGGTGATGTATACGCTCATCAACGCGATTCGCAAGTATCTGTGGGTACAGCCGGTCATCGCGGGGCGGGATGTGGACATCGGCGTTGAAAACTGCTATGCAAACCCGCGTGAGGTTGGTATAGACCGGCTGGTGAACGCGGTGTCCGCGATGCGTAAATACGGCAAGCCACTGGTGATTGTTGACATCGGTACGGCCACCACATTTGACGCGATAGACGAAAAGGGTACGTATCAGGGCGGTGCGATTTTCCCGGGGATCAAGGTGGCGATGGAAGCGCTGTTTCTCAAGACGTCCAAACTGCCGCGCGTGGATATTGAGCGGCCGGAGCGTGCTATCGGTAAAACCACGGTGCAGTCCATGCAGTCGGGCGCGGTGCGCGGCTATGTTGGAGCCTTGTCCGGTATCATCACGGACATTCAGCAGGAGCTGGGCGGCAATGCGCGTGTCATTGCCACGGGCGGAATGGGCCGCATGATGGCAGAGTATTGCGATCTGATTGACGAAGTCGATCCCAACCTGACGCTGGAGGGATTGCGGTTGATTTATGAAAACAACCGTCCGGTGTTTGAGGGACGCGGGCTGAACAGCGAAACCTGTCTGCTGGAAGCGACCGAGGAAAACGGTTGGGATACCAAATAAAGCAATCGGACATACAAAAAAACGACGCAGGCTACCTGCGTCGTTTTTGCATTGAATGGATTATTTTGTGATAGGATAAGAAGGACAGACTGCGCCAAGCGGGCAGTTTTCGCACTTGGGATTGCGTGCGGTGCAGTGCTCGCGGCCAAATAACACCAGACGGTGGCAGAAGTCCGAGGACTCAGCCGGGTCAATCAGCTTGCGCAGCGCATTTTCCACTTTGACAGGATCCTTTTCATTTTTGACAAAGCCCAGCCGGTTGGACAGGCGGATGCAGTGGGTGTCGGTCACGATGGCAGGCCTGCCGAAAATATCTCCGAGAATCAGATTGGCTGTCTTACGACCGACGCCCGGAAGCTTGAGCAAATCCTCCATGTTATCCGGCACTTTGCCGTCGTATTCGCTCAGCAGCATGATGGCACAGGCCTTGAGGTCACGCGCCTTGGTGCGGAACAGACCGCAGGTTTTGATGGCCTCTGCAATGGCCTCTTCCGGAGCCTCCGCATAGCTTTCCAGCGTGGGGAACTGCTCAAACAGTGTTTCAGTTACAATATTGACGCGCGCATCCGTGCATTGGGCGGACAGCCGGGTAGCGAACAGCAGCTCGTAATCATGGGTATAATGCAGCGCGCATATAGCCTCGGGATAGACCTCACGCAAAAGCTCGGTCACCGCGCGGGCGCGTTCTTTTTTGGTCATGGGAATCCTCTCCTGACAGCGTATATGATACTATCATAACATATCTGGAGGAGATTGCAAGAGATGTTGTTCGATTTAACATTTTCAACATAATGCGCGGACAAGCGGGAGGAAAATCTATCTGTTTGCCAATAGCATCAAAGGTTAAAATGTGGTTTAATTAAATAGCAGAATAAAATCACACGTTTTGGAGGTTGAAAAATGGTACGCGAGGCAATGGAATTTGTAAAGGCGTATGATCCCGAGTTGGGGCGTATGATACAGGCAGAGTATGACCGTCAGGCTCGAAACATTGAGCTGATCGCGTCTGAGAATATTGTCAGCGAAGCGGTCATGGCGGCAATGTGTTCGGTGCTTACCAACAAATATGCGGAAGGCTATCCGGGCAAGCGCTATTACGGCGGCTGCGAATGTGTCGATGAGGTCGAGAATCTGGCCATCAAACGTGTGTGTGAAGTATTTGGCGCAAAGTACGCCAATGTGCAGCCCCACTCGGGCGCACAGGCCAATATGGCGGTGTATCAGGCCCTGTGCCAGCCGGGTGATACCGTGCTGGGCATGAGCCTGGATAATGGTGGTCACCTGACTCACGGTTCGCCGGTCAATCAGTCCGGTCTGCTGTACAACATCATTCCCTATGGTGTGGATAAAAACGGTAATATCGATTACGATGCGCTGCGTGATCTGGCCAAAAAGGAAAAGCCCAAGATGATTATTGCAGGTGCGTCCGCGTATCCGCGCGCCATCGATTTTGCCAAGTTTGCGGAGATAGCGCATGAAGTCGGCGCGTATCTGTTTGTGGATATGGCGCATATCGCGGGTCTGGTTGCGGCTGGGCTGCACATGAATCCGTTGCCTTATGCCGACGTAGTCACCACCACCACGCACAAGACGCTGCGCGGCCCCCGTGGCGGCGTTATCCTGTCTAACAACGAGGAATTGGGCAAGAAGTTTAACAAGGCCATCTTCCCGGGCACACAGGGCGGCCCGCTCGAGCATGTGATTGCGGCTAAGGCAGTTTGCTTCGGCGAGGCGCTCAAGCCTGAGTTTAAGGCGTATCAGCAGCAGGTTATCACCAACGCGCGTGTGCTGGCAAAGGCGCTGCTGGATCAGGGCTTTGATCTGGTTTCCGGCGGCACGGATAACCACCTGATTCTGATTGACCTGCGCAAGGCCGGTATTACCGGCAAGGAACTGCAGCACCGTCTGGACGAGGTGTATATTACTGCCAACAAGAACGCGATTCCGAACGATCCGGAAAGCCCGTTCGTCACCTCCGGCCAGCGTGTGGGCACGCCTGCGGTTACTTCGCGCGGTTTCGGTGAGCCGGAAATGCTGCATATTGCGGAGTTTATCTGGCAGACAGCGACCGATTTCGACAACAAGGCGGAAGAAATCCGTCATAATGTGTGCGATATCTGCGCGAAATTCCCGATTTACCGCTGAGCCAAAGCCGCTCCCGCTTGAGGAGCGGCTTTTATCATCTCACAGAAGTAAAAAATAGCGCTGCGTTTAGTGCTGTTAAAGTGAAGTTGTTGTAGGAAATCGACAACAACCTTGCGCTTTTGCAAAAATATGGTATACTAATAAAAGCGTCTCTGTAAGTCGATAAAGTGATTTTGAGAATATGAATGAAGGGGAAATGAAACTATGTCGATGGAATTAAAACTGACAGGATTACAGGGCTTTGTGGGCGAAGAGGAACTGGCCTGCATGGTGCCGCTGGTGAAGGCAGCGCAGGATACCCTGCACAACAGAAGCGGTGCCGGCAATGATTTTTTGGGCTGGGTAGACCTGCCTGAAGCATATGACAAGGAAGAGTTTGCCCGCATCAAGCAGGCGGCCAAGAAGATTCAGCAGACCTGCGATGTACTGGTTGTTATTGGTATCGGCGGCTCTTATTTGGGTGCGCGTGCCGCAATTGAGTTTGTCAACGGCCAGATGTATAACGGCGTGCGCCCGGAAGGCATTCCGGAGGTTTATTTTGTCGGCAGCAATATCTCGTCCTCCTACCTCAATGATGTCATCAAAATCATTGGGGACCGCGATTTCTGCATCAACGTTATCTCCAAATCGGGCACGACGACCGAGCCGGCTATCGCGTTCCGCATCTTCAAAAAGCTCATTGAGGAGAAGTACGGCAAGGAAGGCGCAAAGGAGCGCATCTTTGCAACCACCGACAAGGCGCGCGGCGCGCTCAAAAAGCTCGCGGACGATGAGGGCTATGAGACCTTTGTCGTGCCGGACGATGTCGGCGGCCGTTTCTCCGTGCTGACGGCGGTTGGCCTGCTGCCGATGGCGGCGGCCGGCTTGGACATTGATGCAGCTATGACCGGTGCGGCTGAAGCGCGCAAGGCGTTTGCGGAAGGCACCGAGCACGACTGCGCCAAGTATGCCGCGCTGCGCAACATCCTGCACCAGAAGGGCAAGACAATGGAGATTCTCGTCAATTACGAGCCGTCGCTCGTCATGCTCGGGGAGTGGTTCAAGCAGTTGTTTGATGAGTCCGAGGGTAAGGACCACAAGGGCCTGTTCGCGACCTCTGCCAACTTCTCGACCGACCTGCACTCCATTGGTCAGTTCATTCAGGACGGCGCCCGCAGCATGTTCGAGACTGTGGTATGGGTCAAGGAGCCGCGCTCGGAGAGCTATATCGAGGAAACAGCCGAGGATATCGACGGCCTGAACTATCTGGCGGGTAAGAGCGTGCAGTTTGTCAACTCCAAGGCGTATCAGGGCACACTGATGGCGCATATGGACGGTGGCACGCCGAATATCATCGTGGAGATCGACAAGGCCGACGCATGGCACTTCGGCTATCTGGTTTACTTCTTTGAGAAGGCCTGCGGCATCTCGGGGTATTTGCTCGGTGTCAACCCGTTCAATCAGCCGGGCGTTGAGGCGTATAAGAAGAACATGTTCGCGCTGCTCGGTAAGCCGGGCTTTGAGGAGCGCCGCCGCGAACTGGAAGCCCGCCTGTAAAAGGAAGGGCCCATTTAGGTTCGCTCGAATGACACAGACAAAAGACGGCGCGGCTGCTGCTGCGCGCAGGCCGCATGTGCCGTCATGGGATGTACTGCGTACCGCCGCGTTTGCGGCGGTAGCGGTACAGCATATTTTGGGGGCGTACGCGCGTCGGTATGACATTGGCTCGAACGAAAAGGTGATGATTGCCGCTTCGTTTGAGCCGCTTCGTTTTGCCGTACCGCTGTTTGTCATGCTGTTCGGCGCGGCGCTGTTTTATGTTTATCGGGAACCGCCGCGGTATATGTCGTATCTGGCAAAGCGCGTGCGGCAGCTGGTGTTGCCCTATGCAATATGGACAGCGGTGTATCTGTGGTATGCGGAAAAGCCGGTGACGCTGCGCGGTGTGGCGCGCGGCATGGTTTATGGAGACGCGAGTTATCACCTCTGGTATGTGACGATGATTTTACAGTTCGTCGTATTGGTGCCGCTGTTTTTCGCCGCGCGGAACGGCCTGCGGCGGTGCTGCACGACCCGGTGGAGGATGGTTGTGGTATCCGCTGTGCTGCTGGGCATATGGCTGCTGCTGCTTGCTTTTCGTCCGAGCGATGGCTTGGCGTATCAGATACTTGTCACTTGGCGCACACGCGGCTTTCTGCTGTGGACGGGCTATTTTGCGTTGGGTGCACTGTGCGGCTTGTTTCCGGATGCCTTTGCCGCGTGGGCGCGTAGGTTGCTGCTGCCGGCCGGATTGATATGTGCCGGCGCGATAGGCTATGCAATGTGGTTGAGTGTGCGTGCGGTGTATCAGGAGGGGGCAGTCAATTTTAACTGCGTCAGCTATTTTTCACCCGTCTATGCGGTGATGACCATGGTGACCATTCTGTTTATATACGGCGTGGCAGATTGGCTGGTGCGTTGGCGTGCGGTGCAGCGAATATGCGGCTTTGTGGGGCGACATTCCTATGAGGCGTATCTGGCACACGTGCTGGTGCTCACTCGGTGTTCGCGATTTTTGCTGGAGCGCTGGCCCGAAATGAACCGCTATATCTTTTACGCGGTGCTGACTGTGTGCACAATTGTGGGCGCGGTACTCATCGCTTGGGCGGTGGACAGTCTGGTAGCAATGGCGCGCCGTGGGATACGACGGATGCGCGGCCCGGCAAAAACATAATTCCAAGAGAAAAGCGGTCGCTTTGTGCGGCCGCTTTTGCTGTGTATGCTTTCCCTTGGCGCCAAAGTATGGTATACTGCTGATACGATGGATAGACAGGTTGGCAGAGGGGAGAGGATTACGGCAATGGAGAAGACTGAGACGGGCATCGAACGCTTTCAGATAGGTTTTCTGTATTTCTGGGTGTATTCGGCGCTGGGATGGATATACGAGGTGTTTCTGGAGGTCGTGGTATACCGATGGGGATTTTCCAATCGCGGCTTCCTGTTCGGGCCGTATCTGCCGGTATACGGTATCGGGGCACTGTTGATTCTGGGCTGCCTGCGGTCGTTGTCGCGCAAGCCTCTGCGCATTGGCAGAGTGAATGTCATGCCGGTTGTGGTGTTTTTCGCGGTGGTCGTACTGACGACCGTGGTGGAGCTGATTGCCAGCTACCTACTCGAGTGGACAACCGGCGGCTGGTTATGGGATTATACACGTTACACCATCCAGTGGCAGGGGCGCATCTGTCTGTCGGCCAGCTTGCGTTTCGGCGTGGGTGGTATGATTATCCTGTACGGCTTGCAGCCGCTGCTCGAAAAGGGGATGGAACGGCTGGATAAAAGGTGGCGGAAGGCCGTGTTTGCGGTGCTGTTCGTGCTGTTCGTGGTGGATTGCGTGAGCCGTGCGCTGCGCTGAAGAAAAGGAGAACCCAATTGAAAAAGATTTATCTTGCGGGCTTTGATGTGTTTGCGCCGGACGCTAAGCAGCGCGGTGCGAAAATGAAGATGATGTGTGCGGAAAAAGGATTTGTCGGCCTGTATCCTTTTGACAACGAAGCGGATACGGCGCAGGAGATTTTTGCAGGCAACTGCGCGCTGATCGACAGCGCGGATATCGTTATCGCCAACCTTAACCCATTCCGCGGGGCGGAGCCGGACAGTGGCACCTGTTTTGAGGTTGGCTACGCCGTTGCCAAAGGCAAAACGGTATGCGGTTATGTGTCGGATGTGCGCAGCCTGCGAGAAAAGCTGGGTGAGCGGGACGAAAACGGCTTCTCGGTCGAGGATTTCGGCCTGCCGCTCAATTTGATGCTGTCGTGCAGCACACATATTGTCGAGGGCGATTTTGCCGCAGCGCTTGCGGTTTGCCGCGCCGAGCAGGCATAAAATGACAACCAAACAGGCAGAATAAGTTCCGGTGATTTGTAATGAAAGGACAAACAGCGGGACTTTTTTTGTTGGGCGCGGGCGGTTATTCGCTCGTCGAGATACTTTGGCGCGGGCATACCCACTGGACAATGGCGCTGACCGGCGGCGCAGTACTGGTCGGACTGCATCGGTTGCGTGGCCACGTGCGCGAGGAGAAGCCGCTTGCGCGCTGCCTGTGCGGCGCGGCGTGCATCACGGCGGCAGAGTATGTGGTCGGTTGTACGGTTAACCGCGTCTATCACATGGATGTGTGGGACTACTCGCAGGAAAAAGGCAATATTCAAGGCCAAATCTGCCCGAAGTATGCAGCGCTTTGGACATTGCTGGCCGCGCCTGTCATGCTGCCCAAATAATGCTTGCCAAGCGGTGTGTTGCGGGCGTATAATAGCGGTGGCAATACGCCGGAAAAGGAGATGCACCATGCTGATTGCAGTCAATGCGGGAAACAGCCACGTTTTGCTGGGCGGCTATGAGGAAGACGCGCAAATTTTTGCCGCTTCCATCGCGACTGAACCGAAGCAGACCGGGGATGATTATGCCTGCAAGCTGCGGCAGGTTTTTGACCTGTATGGGGTGCCGTCCGGACACATTCACGGCGCGGTGCTCAGCTCGGTGGTGCCGGGCATGGTATCCGTGCTGGAGGACGCATTGCGCCTGTTGGGCGTGACCGATGTCATTGAGGTGTCCAGCGGAGTGAAAACCGGCCTGAACATCCGCTCGGAGCAGCCGCGTCAGGTTGGTTCGGACCGCGTGGCGGCCGCTGTGGCAGCGCGTGCCAAGGGCAAGCTGCCTTGCGTGGTGGTATGTCTGGGCACGGCGACAACCTTCACGGTACTCGATGCGGCGGGCGCACTGGTAGGTTCCGCCATTACCGCAGGTGTGCGGCTGAGCGTGGAAGCCCTGCGTGAGCAGGCGGCGCAGCTGCCTTCGGTGGCGCTCGAAGCCAAAAACGAGGGCGTTCTGGCGCGCAACACGGTTGACGCGATGCGCGTGGGCGCGGTCTACGGTGCAGCCGCCATGGTGGACGGTATGGTCAGTCGCTTCGCGGAAGCATTGGAGCAGACACCGCATGTGGTGGTTACGGGCGATAGTGCACCGCTGGTGCTGCCGTATCTGCATGCCCGGTGCGAGTACGACAAAAATCTGTTGCTGGACGGACTGCACCAGATTTGGAAGCGGAATCGTTCCTGAGGCGTATTGACAAAAATAAGCCCTGTACCCGACGATAAGGGCGGGACGGGAGCAGGAGGAAAACAGAATATGAAACAACAAAAGACAGATGTAAGGCTGCTGGCGCAGATGGCATTGCTGGTGGCGCTCGAACTGGTGCTGGCATTCACGCCGCTGGGCTACATACCGCTTGGCTTTATGAATGCGACAACTATGCACATTCCGGTCATCCTGGGCGCATGCCTGCTGGGGCCCAAAATGGGCGGTGTACTCGGTGCGGTGTTTGGCGTGACAAGCGTCATTCGCGCAACAATTACGCCAAACCTGACTTCGTTTGTGTTCACCCCGTTTTACAGCTTCAGCCCCGAGTTTTCCGGAAACTGGACCAGCCTGATTGTGGCCATTGTCCCGCGCGTGCTGATCGGTGTGATTGCAGGTCTGGTATTCCGGTTTATCATGCGTGTCTCGCATGACAAGCAGGCATTGGCGCTGCCGGTGGCGGGGTTCATCGGCTCGATGGTCAACACAATCGGCGTTATGGGTCTGATTTATCTGTTGTTTGGCGAGCAGTATGCGGCGGCGGGCGGTCAGAGCTATGATCTGCTGCTCAAGGTCATTATGGGCGTGGTTGCTGTCAACGGTGTGCCCGAGGCGCTGATCGCTGCGGTATTGACGCTTGCCATTGGCAAGGTGCTCATTGGCATTTTTGGCCGGCGCGGTGCAAAAAGTGCGCAGCAAGGAGCGGCTTGATAGAAGATAGAATGAAAAAAGCTGCATCTTTTGCAGCTTTTTTTCACAGGAGGAACGATATGCAGCAGATTGATTTTATGCAGGTCGGCGGGTTTCGGGTCGGCCAGGCGCAGGATGAGCAGGCCGGCACAGGCGTGACCGTATTGCTATTTGACGAGTGCGCTCCTACAGGGGTAGATATTCGCGGCGGCGGTCCGGCGAGCCGTGAAACGCCGCTGCTTGCGCCGGTGGCGGATGCAGCGGGGCTGCACGCACTGGTGCTGTCGGGCGGGTCGGCCTTTGGGCTGGATGCCGCGAGCGGTGTGATGCGCTTTCTCGAAGAGCGCGGCATCGGCTTTGACACTGGCATTACCCCCGTGCCACTGGTTGCGCAGTCGTGCATTTTTGACCTTGCCGTCGGGGATAAGACGATCCGGCCGGACGGCGCGATGGCGTATCGCGCGTGTGAGCAGGCTTCGCGCACGGAGCTGATGCTGGGCTGTGTGGGCGGCGGCATGGGTGCGACGGTCGGTAAGTTCTGCGGCGCGCCCTATGCGATGAAGAGCGGCATCGGCGCGTACGCCGTACAGGCAGGTGCCATTCGCGTGGGCGCGATTGTAGTGGTTAATGCACTGGGCGATATCTTTGATGTGGATACCGGCAAGCAGATTGCCGGTTTGCGCACGGAGGACGGGCGCGGCCTGCGCTTGACAGAGGAGCAGATGTACGCGGGCATCGAAACCGCGCGCAATCCGTTTTCTGCCAATAAAAAAACCGCGACCAATACTACGATTGGCGCGATTGTGACCAATGCGGCTTTCAGCAAGGCGGAACTGACACGCGTGGCCTCGATGGCGCACAACGGCTTTGCACGCGCCATTCGCCCGGTGCACACCACGGCGGACGGGGACTCGATTTACGCATGTTCGGTCGGTTATGAGAAAGCTGACCTCAATGCGGTGGGCACACTTGCGTCCTATGTGATGGCCAAGGCAATTGGCTGCGGTGTGCGCGCGGCAGGTGATGGCTTTGGTTTGCCTTGTGCGCAAACGCTCGGCACGGTTTGAGCAGATAATAGAAAACGGCGGTTTGCCCGATTTGGTTCGGACAAACCGCCGTTTTGTTTTGCCAAGTCCCAATCAAAGCAGGCCCAGCAGGTGCTGCATGCCGAGGCTGACGCCAGTGATGCCAACCCAGCAGCAGAAGCCCATCAGAATCGGCTTGCCGCCGGTGCGCACCAGCTTGATGATATTGGTGTGCAGACCGATGGCCGTCATAGCCATGATGATAAAGAACTTGGAGAGCGATTTGAAAGGGGTGAACACGGCCGCGTCCACACCGTTCATCGTGGCAACCGTGGTGATGATGGAAGCGAGCACAAAGAACAGGATGAAGAAGGGGAAAATCTTTTTGAGGGAAAAGCTGCCGCGGCGTGTCCCGTTGCTGCGCTTGGCCTGTCGCACCTGCCAGAAGGCAAGCACAAGTGTGATGGGGATAATCGCCAGTGTACGGGTCAGCTTGACGATGGTCGCATAGGCCAGCACCGCGCCCCGTGTGCCGTGCAGCGTGTCCCAAGTGGAGGCGGCCGCGGTGACCGAGGAGGTATCGTTGATGGCTGTGCCGGCAAACAGACCGAAGCCGTCGTTGGTCAGGCCGATTGCGCTGCCAAACGAGGGGAAAAGCAGTGCGGCCAGCACATTGAACAGAAAGATAACCGAAATTGCCTGTGCGATTTCCTCATCGTCCGCGCCGATAACCGGCGCAGTGGCCGCGATGGCTGAACCGCCGCAAATGGACGAGCCGACGCCGACCAGTGTGGAGATATGCGCCGGAATTTTCATCAATCGGTACAGAACAAAGGCAATGATTAGCGAGGTGGCAATGGTGGAGCAGATGATAGGCAGCGACAACGCACCGACCTTGGCAATCTCGGACAGGTTGAGGCCGAAACCAAGCAGAATGACGGCATATTGCAGGATTTTCTTGGAGGTAAACGTGATGCCGTCGGCAAAGCTGGCCTGATTTTTCCAGAGCAGCGTGATAATCATGCCGACGACAATGGCGAACACCGGACCGCCGATGACGGGGAACAACTGTCCCAGATACCAGCAAGGCAGGGCGATAATGAGGCAGAGCAGCAGACCGGGACCGTTTTGTTTGATAAATTGCATGGCGTTTTCCTTCTTTTCTTTCTCTTTTTTCTTGATTATAATACAGCTCTACGATAAAATAAAATGAAGAATTTTAATATTACCATAAATTGTACTTATAGGTGATTATATGCTCGATACAAGACTGCATACTTTTCTGGTGCTGTGCGAAACCATGAATTACACCCGTGCGGCGGAGCGATTGTGCATTACACAGCCCGCTGTGACGCATCATATTCATTTTTTGGAGGAGCACTACGGCAATCGCCTGTTTTCCTATGAGGGCAAAACGCTTCGCCTGACGGAAGCCGGCTTGCGTCTGCGGGAACTTGCGCGTTCGTTGGCATACAACAGCGATAAGGTGGAGGAATGTATGTCGAGTCCGGCTGCGGTGTCGTTGCGGGTGGGCGCGACCAAAACCATCGGAGAATATGTGATTGCCCCGCAGGTACAGCGGTTTTTACATACCCATCCGGATGCCCGCTTTTCTCTGTTGGTGGAAAACACACAGATTCTGCTGCGCGAACTGGAGGGCGGACAACTGGATTTTGCATTGGTGGAAGGCTTTTTCGATCAGGAAAAATATGCGGCAAAGATGTATCGGCGCGAGGCGTTTCTGGGCGTATGTGCGCCGTCGCACCGCTTTGCCGGTCGGGCGGTATCGCTGGAAGAACTCCTGAAGGAACGGCTGCTGGTGCGTGAGGCGGGGTCGGGTACGCGCGCAGTGTTCGAGCAGGCATTGCGTCGCCGCAGCCGGACGCTGCGCAGCTTCCCCAATCTTGCCTGTATCAGTGATTTTTCGATGATAAAGACGCTGGTTCAGGAGGGCGTGGGCGTCTCTTTTCTATATGCCGCTGTGGTGCAGCGTGAACTGGAAGCGGGAACACTGGCACAGTTCACGCTGGAAGGCGAGGATTTAAGCGGTGCGTTTCATTTTGTCTGTCTCAAGGACAATCAGTTCGCCGAAGCGTGGTCGGAGTGGATGGAGTAAAGCACGCAGCAACCGGATTTGGTAATTTTTTTAAAAAACGGAGGTTTTCTCCAAGAACATGCGGAGAAACCGCCGTTTTTGTGCCAGAGAAAAACTTACCACCACCAAAGTCTCTTCGCGTAGCCAAAAAAACAGTGAGATTAGCAAAGGTTCACAGGCGTTTTTACGGTTTGTTGGTGGCATAGTAAACGCGGAGGTGAAAAAATGCAGCAAAGAAATGAAAAAAAAATCGCAATTTCCTTGATTTTGACCCTTGCGATGATGGTTTCGGCGCAGGCAGCCGAGATTTCTTCCCTCATACCAATCGGTCACACGGTCGGCATTCAGATGAGCGCCGAGGGCGTGCTGGTCGTGCGACTGGATGATGTGCAGACGGTGGACGGAGCGGTCTGTCCTGCACGGGATGCGGGTGTGCAGGAAGGTGACTTGATCGTCGGGGTCAACGGAGCGGAAATCAACGCCAACGATGATCTGCAAAAGCAGATCGCGCTTTCCGGTGGGCAACCGGTGGAGCTGACGCTTGAAAGTGACGGCAGCAGCCGCACAGTGACCGTAACGCCGTGCGCGGATCAGGGCGGTGTGTACCGCATCGGCGTGCTTGCACGCGACGGCATGGCCGGTATCGGCACACTGACCTATGTCGATCCGGAAACCGGTGCGTATGGATCGCTGGGACATGGCATCTGCGACGGTGAAACAGGCGTGCTGATTCCACTGCGGGACGGCAGTTTGATTCAGTCATCGGTTGGCTCGGTGCAGCGGGGCCAAGCCGGTGAACCGGGTGCGCTGCAAGGTGAGTTCGTTTCGGACAATGCAATCGGTACCGTGGATGAAAACACAGAAAGCGGTATTTTCGGCACATTGACCGACAGCTCGATTTACGCATCGCTGGAGTCCGTTCCGGTGGCCTCGGCAGATGAAATCGAGGTGGGAGACGCGGAAATTCTGACCAATGTGGAAGGTGATGCGGTCGAAAAGTATTCTGTGCAGGTGGTGAAAATTTATCCCGAGGATGACGAATATGGCCGCGGCATGATGCTGCGCGTAACCGACCCGGAACTGCTGGAAAAGACCGGTGGCATTGTGCAGGGTATGTCAGGTTCGCCGGTTCTGCAAAACGGCAAGCTGATTGGCGCAGTGACCCATGTTTTGGTCAATGATCCAACCTGTGGCTATGCAATTGGCATCGAACGGATGATTGAGGAAATGGAAAACTAATCTGAAAAAATCGTAATATGTCGAATTTTGTCGAATCATGTCGAGCAAAAATTACGCCGGTTTTCGAGATTTTTCTTGAACAATTTGGGATTATATGGTAAATTAATGACAAGAAAGAGACACGACTATTTTTCGGAAAGCTGGTATTGACAACATGGAACAAAAAATCCGGGTATTGCTCGCGGACGACGACAGCGAATTTTGTGCACGCATGGCAGCGGCATTGGAGAAGACCGATGATATGGAATTGGTCGGAATAGCGGAGGACGGCGGAAAGGCCCTTGCGGCAGTGCAAGAGCTGAAGCCGGATTTGCTCATCATCGATTTGGTGCTGCCGGTGATGGACGGTATTTCGGTGATCAGCCGACTGCGGTCGCAGGAACAGAATAAAACGGCGGTGGTAGTGCTTTCTGCCTTTGCCAGCCCGCAGGCCGGTGCGGAATGTACCGCGCTGGGCGTGGATATGTTTTTGCGAAAGCCGATGGACGCCGAGCGGGTGTGTGAACGCATTCGCCTGTGGCGCGAGGGAAAACAGGAGGAAGCCCCGTCGGGGGAAGGAAAAGCGCTCGAGGTGCGTGTGACTGAGGTAATCCATCAGGTCGGCGTACCGGCGCATATCAAGGGCTATCAGTATCTGCGCGAGGCGATTATGATGGCGGTAAACGATATGGAAGCAGTGAGCGCGATAACCAAGGTATTGTATCCCTCGATTGCAAAGAAATTCAAAACCACTTCTTCACGTGTGGAACGGGCTATCCGTCATGCCATTGAGGTGGCATGGGATCGCGGCGATATCGAAACGCTGCAAAGCTATTTCGGCTATACTGTATCGGGTGTCAAAGGAAAACCAACCAATTCCGAATTTATCTCTATGATTGCAGACCGGCTGCGGCTGCAAATGCGGTTCGGCGCATAAGCAACAAATGAGCAGGGGACGGGGCGAAATGCTCCGTCCCTTATTTTGTCTGGAAATATGCGCAGTTATAGGATATAATAAATTCAAGCAGAAATTTGCAGAAAAATGAGGATTGTTTGAATGAAAATCATGGTCATTGACGGCAACAGTATTTTAAACCGCGCGTTTTACGGTGTGCGGCAGCTTTCCAACCACGAGGGCCTGCCGACCAACGCGGTTTATGGCTTTCTTGCCACGCTTTTCAAATTACAGGACGATGAAAAGCCCGACCGCACGGTCGTTTGCTTTGACATGCGGGAAAAAACCTTCCGCCATCTGAAGTTTGACTCCTATAAGGCAACGCGCAAGGGTATGCCGGATGAGTTGGCAGCACAGCTGCCTGTGGTCAAAGAGGTGCTGGACGCAATGGGCCTGACGCGCTGCGAGCTGTCCGGCTATGAGGCGGATGATCTGATTGGCACGATCAGCCGCCGCGCGGACGAGCATGGAGACCAGTGTGTCATCGTTACAGGTGACCGCGACAGTTTACAGCTGGTCGGCGGCAGTACGACTGTGCGACTGGTGACGACCAAGATGGGCCAGACCACTTACGACAGCTATGATACCGAGAAGTTTCATGAAAAATATGGGTTTGACCCGATTTTCCTGATTGACCTCAAGGCATTGATGGGCGACTCCTCGGATAATATCCCGGGGGTGCCGGGCATCGGGGAAAAGACCGCAATGCAGCTGCTGCATGACTTCGGCTCGCTGGAGGGTGTGTATCAGCATCTGGACGACCCGCGTATCAAAAAGGGTGCGCGCACCAAGCTGGAGGCAGGCGAGCAGTCCGCCAAGGACAGCTATTGGCTGGCGACGATTGACCGCAACGCGCCGCTCGAACTCGATGTGGAAAACCTGCCTGAGGCCAAGCCGGACGAACAGGCGCTGTATGACCTGCTGACCCGGCTGGAATTTAAGAATTTTATCAAGCGGCTCAATTTAAGCAGTGAGCAGGCTGCGCCGCGGCTGCCGGAGGTGCAGGTGCAGCGCGTGACGCAGGCGGCAGAAGCGTTTGCATTACTCGATGCGCTGACCGCGTCCGACCGCGTGGTTGCCGTTCTGTCCGAAACCCTGCGCGCTGCCTGCCTACTGGATGGAGAAACGGCATCCGCTCTGTTTGCAGAGGATTTTTCCGACACAGAGTGGGATGATGTGCTGCGCCGCCTGTTCGATGGCTCGATTGAGCTTACGCTGCATGACGCCAAGCCGATTGCGGCGGCCCTGCTCACGCGAGGCATCGCACCCGACGGCATCCGGTTTGACACCTGTATCGCGGCATATCTGCTGGACCCGACCCAGTCGGGATACGATCTGACGCGTGTGGCGATGGCGTATTGCAACACCGAGCTGCCCGCTCTGGATTTAGATGACCCCGCGGCGGTGTCGCCGCTCGGTGATCAGGAGCAGACTGCCGCGGCTTGCGCGCAGCACGCGGCGGCGATTCGCGCAATTTACACCGAGACGGCTGAGAAGATCGAGCAGCTTGGCATGCGCAAGTTATATTACGAAATCGAATTGCCGCTGATGCGCGTGCTGGCGGAGATGGAAGTGCTCGGCTGCGCGGTCGAGCCGGACGCGCTGCGCGCCTTCGGGGATAAGCTGGACGCGCGTATTCGTGAATTGGTCGCACAAATCTATCATGATGCGGACGGCGAATTCAATATCAACAGCCCCAAACAGCTGGGAGAGGTGCTGTTTGAAAAATTGCATCTGCCCGCGCCGAAAAAGACCAAAACCGGCTACTCCACCAATGTGGAGGTGCTTGAGCGTATCGCGGAGGATCATCCAATCGTGCCGCGCATTCTGGAGTACCGACAGCTGAGCAAACTCAAGAGCACCTATGTCGAGGGGCTTCTCAAGGTTATCAGCCCCAAGGACGGCCGTATTCACACGCATTTTCAGCAGACCGTTACCGCGACTGGTCGCCTATCCTCGACTGACCCGAATTTGCAAAATATTCCTGTGCGTACCGAGCTCGGGCGTGAGCTGCGCCGCATGTTCGTTGCGCCGGATGACAACCATGTGCTGATCGACGCGGACTATTCGCAGATTGAGCTGCGTGTGCTGGCGCATATCTCGCAGGATGCGCATATGATCGATGCGTTCCGTTCGGGACAGGACATTCATGCCGCGACGGCCGCCAAGGTGTACCATGTGCCGCTCGAGGAGGTCACCCCGCAGATGCGTTCTTCGTGTAAGGCGGTCAATTTCGGTATTGTGTATGGCATTTCGGATTTTTCGCTGGCGCAGGACATCGGCGTGACGCGCAAAGAGGCAGGTGAGTTTATCCGCACCTATCTTGCCACCTATCCGGGCGTTGCAAAGTATATGGAGGAAATCAAGGAAAGTGCCAGAGAAAATGGATATGTAACAACGCTATTCGGCCGCCGCCGCGCGCTGCCCGAGCTGAAAAGCCGCAACTTCAATATTCGCTCGTTCGGTGAGCGCGTGGCGATGAACACACCCATTCAGGGTACGGCGGCGGATATCATCAAAATTGCGATGGTACGCGTGCGCGACCGCCTGCTGCGCGAAGGTCTGGAAAGCCGCCTGATTTTACAGGTGCATGACGAGTTGATTCTCGAGGCGCCCAAGTCCGAGCGGGAAACCGCGATGCGACTGCTGCGCGAGGAGATGGAGGCAGCGTTCCCGATGGATGCACCGCTGGTGGCGGAGGCCAAGGCAGGGCACAGCTGGTATGACACAAAATAACTTTGTTTGAACCTGAATGGGGGCAAAACTATGGACAATATCATTTTTATCTGCACGGGCAACACCTGCCGTTCTCCGATGGCGGAAGGCTTGTTCCGTGCGCACGGCGGAGAGGAACAGACCGGACTTAGGGCTGCATCTGCCGGATTGTTCACGCAGGACGGTATGCCTGCGTCAGAAAATGCAATTACGGCGGCAAAAGAGTTAGGCGCGGATATTTCTACGCACCGTTCGCGCATGATAACGCCTGAAATCGCAAAAAACGCGCGCTATCTGGTTTGTATGACGGGCGCGCACTACGATCAGTTGTGCGAACGATTCCCTGACTGCGCAGATAAGGTGTTTACGCTGCTGCCGACCGATGTTTCCGATCCGTTCGGCGGCGATCTGGAGACCTACCGCCGCGCGGCAGCACAAATTGACGAGGGTGTGCGCAGCATCATCGGGAGGCTGGACGCATGACGGTCGTGCCGATGGCGGAGCGCCATCTGGCGGCATTGGCGGAAATTGAAAAAGCCTGCTTTCACGCGCCGTGGAGTGAAGCCATGCTGCGCGAGGAACTGGATAAGGGCATTTTTTTGGTAGCAGAGCAGGATGGGCAGGCGGTTGGCTATATCGGATGCCAGACTGTACTTGACGAGGGGTACATCACCAATGTGGCGGTGTCGCCGGACTGTCGCAGGCAAGGGGTCGGGCGTGCGCTGATTGCGGAGTTGGTCTCGTGCGCCCGCGCAAAAGAGCTGTCCTTTGTTACACTCGAGGTGCGCGCATCCAATGCGTCTGCCCTTGCCTTGTACGAAGGCGCAGGCTTTGGCCGCGTTGGCGTGCGCAAAAATTTTTATTCTGCGCCGAGCGAGGACGCGGTGCTGATGACACGGTTTCTCAAGGAGTAACACATATGGAAATCCGGTTTGTCGATGCGGGGAACACCGGAGCTTTGAAAAAGAGCTTTTATCGTTCAAACAAGGTAGGAGGTAGAGGCATGATTACGGTATTCAATCGTGAACTGGTGCTGGCTGTCAATGAGCAGCAAGCGTTTTTTGAAGCGCAGCAAGCGCTCAGTCATGCGGAGATCGCATTCCAAACCGCTGTGTATGACAATACCAAACGCATGCTGCAGCGGCAGGATGTTATGGGTATTCGCGCGCAATATCCGCAGGAATACAGGGTATATGTACATAAAAAGGATGCGGATTTGGCGCGCCATGTGCTGAAATATAAGAATGATAGGTGAAGCAATGAGAATCTTGGCGATAGAGTCCTCCTGCGATGAGACGGCGGCGGCCGTCATCGAGGATGGACGGAATATCCTTTCCAGCGTGGTAGACACGCAGATTGAAACGCATGCGCTGTACGGTGGCGTGGTGCCGGAGATTGCCTCACGCCGGCATATGGAGGCGGTCGTGCGCGTGACCGAGCAGGCGCTGGCGGATGCAAATATGAACAAGCACGAGGTAGACGCGGTGGCGGCGACCTGTGCGCCGGGGCTGATCGGCGCGCTGCTGGTGGGCGCGAACTTCGGTAAGGCGTTGGCATATGCGATGCGTAAGCCATTTATTCCGGTGCATCACATTCGCGGACATATTGCAGCGACCTATCTGGCGTATCCCGAACTCAAACCGCCATTTCTGACGCTTATCGCGTCGGGTGGACACAGCGAAATTGTGATGGTGCGCGATTATACGGATTTTGAAATCCTTGGCGGTACGCGGGATGACGCGGCGGGCGAGGCGTTCGACAAGGTTGCGCGCGTGCTCGGTGTAGGCTATCCGGGCGGCCCGAAAATTGACAAACTCGCGCAGGAGGGCGACCCGACACGCTACAAGCTGCCGGATTCGCATATCAAGGACGCGCCGCTCGACTTTTCCTTCTCGGGACTCAAGACGGCAGTCATCAATCTGGCGCATAACGCCGAGCAGAAGGGCGAGGAGATCGACAAAAACGATTTGGCGGCCTCGTTCTGCGCGGCGGTTGTGCGCACGCTTGTGCCGCGGCTTGAGCAGGCGGTGCAGCAAACGCACGCACGGCGCGTGGTGTGCGCGGGCGGTGTGGCGGCAAATTCCTTCCTGCGTGCGGCGCTCAGCGACATGGCAAAACGCACGCATACGCAGCTCTACCTGCCGCCGCTGCGTCTCTGCGGGGATAATGCCGCGATGATTGGCAGTCAGGCGTATTTTGAGTATCTTGCAGGGAACACAGGTACAACCCTGCAAAATGCTTTCGCCACCGCGGAGATCGGTGAGAATATTTGTGAAAAGCGATAGGCGAAAAGGTCTTTTCAAAAGAGTGGGAATGCTGTAAAATAGAAGTGGTTTTTGCACTGCAAAGGCCACTTCTGTTTTGTTTTAGGGCACGGTGCGTTTTGCGCGCCGTGGAGAAGGCTGTGGAAGCCGCAACCACCTACCGTGCAGCGGTGGGGCGCGGCGTGCGCAAAAAAGCGCTGCGTGTGGGACATAAAGGAGCGAAGGAAAAACACAAATGGGTATGACAATTGCGCAAAAGATACTCAAGGCGCATCTGGTGGACGGCGAGATGGTGCAGGGGCAGGAAATCGGCCTGAAGATCGACCAAACGCTGACGCAGGATGCGACCGGTACGATGGCCTATCTGCAATTCGAAGCAATGGGCGTTGATCAGGTCAAGACCGAGCGGTCGGTCGCTTATATTGACCATAATACCCTGCAATCCGGCTTTGAAAACGCGGACGACCACAAATATATCGGCTCGGTTGCAAAAAAACATGGCATTTATTATTCCAAGGCGGGCAATGGCATTTGCCATCAGGTACATCTGGAGCGTTTCGGTGCACCGGGCAAGACGCTGATCGGCTCGGACAGCCACACCCCCACCGGCGGCGGCATCGGTATGCTGGCGTTTGGCGCGGGCGGTTTGGACGTTGCGGTCGCAATGGGCGGCGGCGCCTACTACATCCCGATGCCCAAGATGGTGCGCGTCAATTTGACGGGCAAGCTGTCCCCGTGGGTGTCGGCCAAGGACGTCATTCTGGACGTGCTGCGCCAGATGACCGTCAAGGGCGGTGTCGGCAAGATTGTCGAGTACGCAGGCGAGGGTGTCAAGACCTTGTCCGTACCTGAGCGCGCGACCATCACCAACATGGGCGCAGAACTTGGCGCGACAACCTCGATTTTCCCGTCCGACGAGGAGACGAAAAAGTTCCTCGAGGCGCAAGGCCGCGGTGACGTATGGGTGGAATTGTCCTCCGACCCGGATGCGGTTTACGACGAGGAGTATACCGTCGATTTGTCCGCGCTCGAGCCGCTGGCTGCGATGCCGCACATGCCGGACAACGTAAAGCCGGTGTCTGAAATCGGGGCAATCAAAATCAACCAATGCTGCATCGGTTCGTGCACCAACTCTTCTTACTACGATATGATGAAGGTCGCGGCCATTTTGAAGGGAAAGACCGTGCATCCGGATGTTTCGCTGACCATCAGCCCGGGCTCTAAGCAGGTGTTCGACATGCTGGCGCAGAATGGCGCGTTGGCGGACATCATTTCTGCGGGCGCACGTATTCTCGAGTGTGCCTGCGGCCCGTGCATCGGCATGGGACAAAGCCCCGAGTCCGCGGGTGTCAGCCTGCGTACGTTCAACCGTAACTTTGAAGGCCGTTCGGGCACGCAGGACGCGCAGATTTATCTGGTGTCCCCCGAAGTTGCGGCGGCAAGCGCGCTGGCGGGCGTACTGACCGACCCGCGCACATTGGGCGAGATGCCGGAAATCCAGATGCCCGAGCACTTTACGATCAACGACAATCTGATTGTCAAGCCCGCCGAAAATCCGGACGAGGTGGAGGTCGTGCGCGGCCCCAATATCAAGCCCTTCCCGCTGGGTAAAGCGCTGGAGGCGAGCTACACGGGCAAGGTGGTACTTAAGACCGAGGACAATATCACGACCGATCACATCCTGCCTGCGGGCGCAAAACTGCTGCCGTACCGCTCAAATGTGCCGTATTATTCTAACTATTGCTTTATCAACGTCGACCCGGAGTTCCCGGCGCGCTGCAAGGAGCAGGGCGGCGGTATCATTGTCGGCGGCGCAAACTACGGTCAGGGCTCTTCGCGTGAGCACGCGGCGCTTGTTCCGCTGTATCTGGGCGTTAAAGCGGTGCTGTGCAAGTCGTTTGCGCGCATCCACAAGGCCAATCTGGTCAACTCCGGCATTCTGCCGTTGACCTTTGTAAACCCGGCAGATTATGACGAAATCAGCCTGTTGGACGAGATTTCGCTGCCGAATGTGCTGGAAGAAGTGAAAAATGGCCAGCAGGTCACTATTGTCTGCGGCGGAAAAACCTTCAAGGCGGACTGCGATGTGTCCGACCGCCAGCGCGGCGCGCTGCTTGCGGGCGGCACGCTCAATTATGCCCGCCAGAATGTAAAGTAAATGCTTGTGTCAGAGGGGGCCGCACGGCTCTCTCTGACCTGCTTTCTTGACAGGACATAGAATTTTTGTTAAAATAATATCAATTCAATAGGAGGACATTTCCATGTCTATCGACCAGTCCATTTTGGAGAAGTTTGAAGCGGTCGTCGAGAGCCAGCGCAAGCGCATTGCAGATATGAAGGCGCAGGACGACTTTATTGATTATTCGGGGCTTGATAAGCTCATCATCGGTGTGTGCGGCGGCGACGGCATCGGCCCGATGATTACCGGCATGGCGCAGCACGCGCTTGAGACGCTGCTGGCCGACAAGGTCAAGGCAGGCAAGGTGGAGTTTCGCGTCATCGACGGCCTGACCATTGAGCGCCGCGCGGAGCTTGGCTGCGCCATTCCGCCCGACGTGATGGAAGAGCTCAAGCAGTGCCACGTTATCTTAAAGGGGCCGACCACAACGCCGCGTAAGGGCGACCCGTGGCCGAACGTCGAGTCCGCAAATGTGGCGATGCGCAAGGCGCTTGACCTGTTTGCCAATGTGCGCCCGGTCAAGGTTCCCGAGCTTGGCATCGACTGGACATTCTATCGCGAGAATACCGAGGGCGGCTATGCTGTCGGCTCGCAGGGCATGCAGATTGATGATGATTTGTTCATCGACTTTACTGTCGCCACCTCACAGGGCTGCGAGCGCATTGCGCGTCTGGCGTTTGACTATGCACGCAAGACCGGCAAGAATCGCGTCTCCTGTGTGACCAAGGCGAATATCATCAAGACGACCGATGGTAAGTTCCTTGACACCTGCCAGAAGGTGGCGAAGGAATATCCGGAAGTCGAATTTGATGACTGGTACATTGACATCATGACCGCAAAGCTGCTCGACGACAAGCGTCGCCGTGACTTCAAGGTTGTGGTGCTGCCCAACCTGTACGGCGATATCATCACCGACGAGGCGGCAGAGATTCAGGGCGGCGTGGGCACCGCCGGCTCGGCTAATATTGGTAAGCGTTATGCGATGTTCGAGGCGATTCACGGCTCTGCGCCGCGTATGGTGCAGGAAGGCCGTGCAAAATACGCCGATCCGTCGTCCGTGCTGCGCGCATCGGTGATGCTGCTTGAGCACATCGGCGAAATCGAGTTGGCGAAAAAACTCGACCGTGCATTGGATATCTGCATGTTTGAGGAAAAAAAAGTGGTTGTTACCGGTCGTGATACCGGTGCGACTGCGCAGGAATTTACGGATTACATGCTGGATACTATCGCGCAACTGTAAGCACTGTACCATCCCAATGAAGAAAGAAGGAGAGAGCCTGTGGAACGTAAGCAAGAGGTTTCCAAAGCGGTCATTCAGCGGCTGCCACGCTATTACCGGAATATCTGTGAACTGAAGGCTGAAGGCGTGCAGCGCATCTCTTCGCGTGCGCTGGCTGAGCGCATGGGGTTGACAGCGTCGCAGATCCGGCAGGATTTTAACTGCTTTGGAGGCTTCGGTCAACAGGGCTACGGTTATAATATTGACAAGCTGATGGAGGAATTGGGCACCATTCTTGGCTTGCGTGCTGGACGTACGGCAATTTTGCTGGGTGCGGGCAACTTGGGCCGCGCGCTGCTCAACAACTTTGATTTCGGGGCAAGTGGATTCCAACTGCTGTGTGCATTTGACGCGAATCCGGAACTGACAGGGAAGAGGTTCGGCGGTTATGAGGTACGCAGCAGCGATACCATGCAGGAATTTCTGGCCAAACACAAGCCGGATGTGGCGGTTCTCACAATTCCGCGGGGCAAAGCGCCTGAGATTGCGCGGGAACTGGTTGATCAGGGGATTCGCGGCCTGTGGAATTTTACAGGAGAGGATCTACATCTGGGCGGTCTGGGCGTTCCGGTGGAAAACGTCCATCTGTCTGATAGCTTAATGACGCTGTGCCATCTGGTCAGTTCGACAGACGAATAAAAAAAGAAACGGCCTGCGGGCCGTTTCTTTTTTGTGAATTCATATTTTATCAAGAAAATATGGCGTGGTCTGATAGACGTAGTAGTTAACCCAGTTAGTATAGAACAAATGCGCATGCGCTTTCCAAGTGACAAGAATTTCGTCATCCGGATCGTCGTTGCGGAAGTAGTGAACCGGAATAGTAGGGTTCAAACCCTTGGCTAAGTCTCGCTCATATTCGTTCTTGAGCGTATCAGAGTCGTATTCCCCGTGGCCGAGCACGAAGATCTGACGGCCGTTCATTGCTTCTACGATATATACACCGGCTTCGTTGGATTCAGCCAGCAACCGCAGCCGATCATTTTGGAGAATATCCTCGGTGCGCACTTCGGTATAGCGCGAATGAGGGGCGAAAAATATATCATCAAAGCCGCGCAGCAGCGGTTCCTTGGGGAAAAGCATATGGTGACGAAAAATACCGGACATCTTGCTCGGAAGCGGATATTTGGGAATACCATAATGGTGATACAAACCGGCCTGCGCACCCCAGCAGATATGTAGGGTAGAGTGAACATGGGTCTTGCTCCAATCCATGATCTCGACCAGCTCATTCCAATATTCCACATCCTCAAACGGCATATTCTCTACCGGAGCACCGGTAATGATGAAACCGTCGTATTTTTGATCGCGAATATCATCAAAAGTTTTGTAGAAAGTGAGCAGATGATCCTCGGGCGTATTTTTTGAGTGATAGGTCTTAGTTTGAATTAAATCTACCTCAATTTGAATGGGGGTATTGGATAAGCAACGTAAAATCTGTGTTTCCGTAATGATTTTTAAGGGCATCAAATTGAGTAATGCGATGCGAAGCGGTCGAATATCCTGCGTGGTAGCACGATGCTCGGTCATGACAAAGATGTTTTCGCTTTCCAGTACCGCACGCGCAGGCAGACTGTCGGCTATTTTGATTGGCAAGCCGACCCCTCCTTTTTGTAAAATAACATTATAATGCTTTATTATAGCAGAAAGCAAAAAGAACTACAAGCGCAAAAGTAAAAATGCGGTAAAAAACAGTTGACAAAAGTAAAAAAAAGCGGTATACTGTACAAGCCTCATATAGAGGCGGTCAAACTGAGTGAAAAGAAAAAAGTTGAAAAACTTGTTGACAAATGTAGCTGAGTTTGATATACTAATCAAGCTGCTTCGGTGAGAGGCGGCGGGGTCGAAAAAGTTTGAAAAGAAATGAAAAAAGTTCTTGACAAACCGAATTAAGCCTGATATAATAAATAAGATGTCACCGAGAATGACAAAGAGCCTCAAAAAGTTCTGAAAACTCTCTGTTTCAGCGAGATTGTACCTTGTAAATTAAACAACGAGAAAGCTTGACTTGGTTTTTAAAAAAC